>CAVLCU010000001.1:0-65389 GCA_963661545.1 Lachnospiraceae bacterium
CGTTTTTATCATTACCCACGACAATGAGCTCATCGAAAGATGCTGTACCTGTGAGTTGAACATAGTGGATGGAAAAGCCAATTTGTATGTGCGCCGCATTTGAAGAAGGTAAGATTATACTTTACAGCAGGCGGAATGGTTGATATACCGACAGAGCAAGAACTCCTTGCCATATTGGACGAGGTTCAGCGAAATCCTCAGGAATTTCGATTTATCGCCTAAACAAAAAATCGGTGCAACCCATCTCCGAGTTGCACCGTAGCTATTACATTAAAGCATCCTTATGTGGTGTTAGCATTCGCTTCCGCCCTTGTTTTTTCTTATTTCTTCAAGGCAATCCACTTGAGATAGGCATTGATAAAGGGATCAATATCTCCATCCATGACTGCGTCCACCTGACCTCGTTCCTCATTGGTGCGATGGTCCTTGACCATGGTATAGGGCTGCATGACATAGGATCGGATCTGGTTGCCCCAGGCGATATCTGTGACCTCTCCCCGAATGCCGGACAGCTTGGCCGCCTGCTCTTCCTGGGCCAGCATGTAGAGCTTGGCCTTCAGCATCTGCATGGCCTTGTCCTTGTTCATGTGCTGGGACCGCTCATTCTGGCAGGTTACCACAATTCCTGTGGGAAAATGGGTAATCCGAATGGCGGAGGAGGTCTTGTTGATATGCTGACCGCCGGCGCCGCTGGACCGATAGGTATCGATCCGGATGTCCTCGTCCTTGATCTCAATATCGATATCGTCCTCTATGTCCGGCATCACATCGCAGGACACAAAGGAAGTCTGCCGCTTGCCATTGGCATTGAAGGGGGAGATGCGAACCAGGCGGTGGACTCCCTTTTCCGACTTGAGATAGCCATAGGCATTCTCTCCATTCACCTGGAAGGTGACAGACTTGACTCCGGCCTCATCTCCCTCCAGGAAATCCAGCTCCTCCACGGAAAATCCCTTCTTCTCTGCCCATCGGGTATACATCCGGTAGAGCATGCCGCACCAGTCCATGGCCTCGGTGCCGCCGGCGCCCGCATTCAGCTTCAGGATGGCATTGCAGCGGTCATATTCCCCGGACAGGAGGGTCTTAATGCGGATGCTCTCGAACTTGTTCTTGAACTCATCCAGCATCTCCTGTATCTCCGGAATGACGGAGGCATCGTTCTCCTCGTAGCCCATCTCGATCAGGGTTTCCATATCCTCCTTGGCTGAAGTCAGCTGCCGATAGGTATCCCGATCCTCCTTAAGGCTTCCCAGCTCCTTCATCTGTTCCTGGGCCTTTTCCGGCTGGTCCCAGAATCCGGGCTCTTCCATCTTCCTCTCTAGTTCTTCGATCCTCTGCTCCTTATTAGCGAGGTCAAAGTGAATCCCTCACTTCCACTAATGGTCCCTCGTAGGAATTCAATTCCGTCTTGAATTGATCTAATTCAACCACAGTTTCACCCACTTTCTTTTTTTATTGGATTGGACGGGCTTGCGCCCACAGCATTGCTTCTATGCTTTGACCGGCTTGCGCCCACAGCACTGCTTGTACTTCTTGCCGCTGCCACAGGGACAGGGGTCATTGGGATAGATCTTCTTATTCTCCCTTTGTACCGGCTTCTTAGGACCGCTGTCGTCCTTGTTGGTGCCGGTTACCTTGGCTACCTGCTCCCGCTCCACCTTCTGCTCGATCCTTACATGATAGAGGAGACGGATGGTATCCTGCTGGATGGAATTGGTCATCTCATTGAACATGTCATAGGCGGTCATTTTATATTCCACCTTGGGATCTCTCTGGCCATAGGCCTGCAGGCCGATTCCCTGGCGCAGCTGGTCCATATCATCGATGTGATCCATCCATTTCTGGTCGATGACCTTCAGAAGAATCACACGCTCCAGCTCACGGATCTGCTCTGTCTGGGGGAATTCTGCCTCTTTCTCCTCGTAGAGCTGGATAGCATTCTCCTTCAGCTTTTGCTTGAGCTGATCCTTGCGGATTCCCTTGACCTGGTCCTCCGTCAAAGGTTTTAGGGGAATGACAGGAAGCAGCAGCCGGTTCAGCTCTGTCAGATCCCATTCCTCACTGTCCCCATCCTCGCCGATGCACATATCCACCGTGCCATCTACGGTATCGTAGATCATCTTGAAGATGGCATCCCGCATGTCTTCCCCATCCAGAACCCGTCTTCTCTCCTTATAGATGATCTCCCTCTGCTCATTGTTGACCCGGTCATAATCCAGAAGATTCTTCCGGATTCCGTAATTGTTGCCCTCAATCTTCTTCTGGGCCTTCTCTATGGCTGAGGTAAGCATCTTATGTTCGATCTGCTCATCCTCCGCCACACCCATAGCCCGGAACATCCCCATGAGCTTCTCCGATCCGAAGAGTCGCATAAGATCGTCCTCCAGGGATATGTAGAAGCGGGACTCGCCGGGATCTCCCTGACGGCCGGAACGGCCTCGCAGCTGATTGTCGATCCGTCGGGATTCGTGTCGCTCCGTGCCGATGATCTTCAAGCCTCCGGCGGCCTTGGCCTCCTGGTCCAGCTTGATATCGGTACCACGGCCGGCCATATTGGTGGCAATGGTAACCGTGCCTGCCTCTCCGGCATGGGATACAATCTCCGCCTCCAGCTCATGGAACTTGGCATTCAATACCTGGTGAGGGATTCCTTCCCTCTTGAGCATCTTGCTCAGCAATTCCGAGGTTTCGATGGTAATGGTACCTACCAGCACCGGCTGCTTCTTCTCGTGAGCCTCGATGATCTCCCGAACCACCGCATGGAACTTCTCCTTCTTGGTCATATAGACCGCATCCTCATAGTCCACCCGGATCACCGGCATGTTGGTAGGAATCTCGATCACATCCATGCCGTAGATATCCCGGAATTCCTGCTCCTCCGTCAGGGCAGTACCGGTCATACCTGCCGTCTTCTCGTATTTGTTAAAGAAATTCTGGAAGGTAATGGTGGCCAGGGTCTTGCTTTCTCTTCTGACCTTGACATGCTCCTTGGCCTCGATGGCCTGGTGGAGACCGTCCGAATAACGGCGTCCCGGCATGATACGTCCGGTAAATTCGTCTACGATCAGAACCTCATCGTCCTTCACCACGTAATCCTGGTCACGGAACATGAGATTGTGGGCCCGCAGAGCCAGGATGATATTGTGCTGAATCTCCAGGTTCTCCGGATCCGACAGGTTCTCGATATGGAAGAACTTCTCGACCTTCTTGACGCCCTCCTCGGTCAGGGTGACCACCTTGTCCTTTTCATTGACAATGAAATCCCCTGTTTCTACGATTTCCTCTCCCATGATGGCGGTCATCTTGGTCATCTCTCCGGAGGCTTCGCCTTTTTGCAGCTGCTGGGCCAGAATATCACAGGTCTCATAGAGCTTGGTGGACTTGCCGCTCTGACCGGAAATAATCAAAGGAGTTCTGGCCTCGTCGATCAGGACCGAGTCTACCTCATCGATGATGGCATAGGACAGGTCTCTTTGCACCAGCTGTTCCTTGTAAATGACCATGTTGTCCCGCAGGTAGTCAAATCCCAGCTCATTGTTGGTCACATAGGTGATATCGCAGGCATAGGCTGCCCGCCGCTCGTCATTCTTCATGGGATTGAGGACAACGCCCACCGTCAGGCCAAGGAATTCATGTACCTTGCCCATCCATTCTGCGTCACGGCTGGCCAGATAATCATTGACCGTTACGATATGCACGCCCTTACCGGCCAATGCATTCAGATATGCAGGAAGAGTGGATACCAGGGTCTTACCTTCACCGGTCTTCATCTCAGCGATACGCCCCTGATGCAGGATAATACCTCCAATGAGCTGAACCCGATAATGCTCCATATTCAGGACACGCTTGGCCGCCTCCCTTACCACCGCAAAAGCCTCCGGCAGCAGGTCGTCCAGGGTCTCCCCGGCAGATAGTCTCTCCCGGAAAATCTTGGTCTTGCCCCGCAGCTCCTCATCTGACAGCTTCTGCATGTCCGGTCGAAGAGACTCTATCTTGTCCACCAAGGGCTTGATTCTCTTTAGCTCGCGGGCACTGTGAGTGCCAAATAATCTCTCAGATAACTTCATTCTTATTGCTCCTGTTGAAACGGATTCTCCTTACAAAATACGGCTGCACCAAGACCGGCAGCCAAGGAATCTGGTTACGCTTTTTCTATTCTAGCACTTTATCCGCCATTAAACAATAAATTTTTCGTGAATCTGCCATCCCACCATATAGGAAAGGCGGTTGCCCCGGGGGGCAACCGCCTCTGGGTCATCCAGCTCCTATCCCACTGACATGTCAGCATGTCCCGGACTCAGGCTTTTGACCCTGTAGCCATCCTCTTCAATCCTCCGGCTCGATCAAGCCGTAGGTATTGCCTTTTCTCTTGTAGACCACGTTGACCTTCTCGGTCTCTGCGTTACAAAATACAAAGAAGTTATGTCCCAGCAGCTCCATCTGTACGCAGGCATCCTCCGGATACATGGGCTTGATGTCAAACTTCTTGGTTCTAAGGATCTGAATCTCCTCATTCTCCAGGTAATCATTCTCGAGATAAGCCTTCTGGAAGTTGCCATTGGACTGCTTCTTGTCTACAATCTTGTTCTTATACTTGCGCAGCTGCCGCTCAATGACCTCCTCCACCAGATCGATGGATACATACATATCGTTGCTGACCTGCTCGGAACGAATGATATTGCCCCTCACGGGGATGGTAACCTCTATCTTCTGCCTCTCTTTTTCTACACTGAGGGTAACAATAACCTTGGTATCCGGTGTGAAGTACCGCTCCAGCTTTCCTAATTTCTCTGTTACCGCGCTTTTCAGTCCCGGTGTTATCTCAATATTCTTGCCGCTGATGGTGATATTCATAACATCAACCCCTTTGCTTATTATTTTACAGACCTTTTCCTTCTCCGTTCTGTAATTTAGTTCCATTATATCAATTGTCGGCTCTAAATGCAATGATTCTATTCTACACTCTTGAGAGATTCTATCATATTGATTCGCCGCAGGCGATAGAACATGACGATATTGACCAGCAGGGAAAAGAGGAGAGTGATGACCCCGCTTTTCAGATAACTCAGGAAGCTGATCACCCGGCCAAACATCATGAGATCCACCTCTACCGTCAGGATGGTAATGCGATGCAGGGCTGCCCCCATACCGGCACCTACCAGGATGCCCATGATGGTAAGGAGGATATTCTCCCGGTAGACATACCAGGCCACCTCTCCGTCATAGAAGCCCAATACCTTGAGGGTGGCCAGCTCCCGCTGGCGCTCGGTAATATTGATGCTGTTCAGGTTGTAGAGCACCACAAAAGCCAGAAGACCGGCAGAACAGATCAAAACATATATGACAATGTTGAGGCTCTGAAGCATATCCTGGATCTGGCTCTCCAGCTCGGAGACAAAGGAAACCCCGGAGCAGGCTTCCCAGCCCATGAGTTCTCGGCCCAGCTTCCGCTCCTGCACCGTCTGATCTTCCTTAGAGTCCTCCTTGTAGTTGATATACATGGTATTGTAAGCCGGCTGCTGGCCAAATAGGTCTTGGTAGGTCCTCGGAGACAGGAAGGCATAATGCTGGATATAATTTTCCACAATCTCCGTCACCTGGACGGCTGCCGGACTGCTGTCCTCACTGGTCTTGATCTCTATGGTATCTCCCAGGGAAACCCCCAGCATTTTGGCCGTCTTCTCCGCCAGTGCCACCCCCTCCTGGGGATAGGCATAGTCCTCCCCTGTTTTCCGATCCTTCAGGCTCAGATAATCGGCGATCTTTTGGGTATCCGAGGGCACATAGAGGTAGGCGCTTCTGGTATTATCCCCCGCCTCCAGATCCACGCTGGTCTGATAGATCGAAAGACATCCGGCCACCTCCTCCTTAGCCTCCACCGCCTCCACAAAGGCTGTCATCTCCTGGTCTGTGGCCTTGCTGTTGAGCGTCACAGAGACATCGTATGTAAAGATCTCCACATATTGGCGTTTGGCAATCTCTGTGATGGAATCCTCCAGGCCAAAGCCCACCAGCATCAGGGCCATACAGCCGCCGATGCCGATGATGGTCATGAAAAATCGTTTTTTATAACGGATCAGGTTCCGCAGGGTGGACTTGCGGGTAAAGGTCAGGCGTTTCCACAAGAAGGTGATCCTCTCCAGAAAGACCCTTTTCCCCCCTTTGGGAGCCTCCGGCCGCATCAGCTCCGCAGGCTTGGCCCTCAGCTGGTTCAGACAGGCTGCCAAAGTGGCAATTCCCGTGGAAGCAGCTGCGGCTGCCAAAGCCATGATGGCCTGATCCCAATTGATGGGGGTTCGGCATTCCAGCATACCGGTATACATCATCTGGTAGGAGTCCAGCACCACATAGGGCAGGAGCCTTTCTCCCAGCAAAACTCCCACAATGCTGCCGCTGACCGTAGCCAGCATGGCATAGCTGAAATATTTCATGGCAATGGTTCGATTCTTATATCCCAAAGCCTTCAGGGTTCCGATCTGCAGTCTCTGCTCCTCCACCATACGGGTCATGGCAGTCAGGCTCACCAAGGCTGCCACCAGGAAGAACATGACGGGAAATACCTGCCCCAGGTTCTTCATCCGCTCCGCATCCTGGCCATAGCTGGCACAGGAGGAAATTTTGTTGCGATCCAGCACATACCACTGACCCGCTTCCAGATCCTCCAGCTCCTTTTGGCCGTCTGTGATCTGCTGTCTGGCATCCTCCAGCTCCGGCTGGGCCTCCTCATAGGCCTCCTGGTAGTCTGCCTGGCCCTGGGCCAGCTCCTGCTTCTTGTCCTCCAGCTCCCGGCGGGCCTCCTCCAGCTGCTTTTGTCCCTCCTCCAGCTGAGCCCTGGCCTGGGCCAGCTCCGCCTCAGCCTCCTGAAGCTGGGCTTCTCCCGAGGTCAGCTCCGCCTTCCTGGCCTCCAGCTCCTGTCTGCCGGACTCCAGTTCTAAGAGGCCCTGGGCCAGTTGCGTCTCGGTGGCATCCAGGGTCGCCTTGGCTGCCGCCAGCTGAGCCCTGGCCTCTCCCAGCTGGACAGCGGCGGCATCCAGCTGGCTCCTGCTTCCATCCAGCTCTTGTCGGGCAGCCTCCAATTGGGCCTTAGCCTCCTGAAGCTGGGGATCACTGGCCGGATCCAACCCCATGGCCTGGTATTGGGCTGCTGCTGCCTGGTAGGCTTGCTCTTGCTGCTCATATTGAGCCTCTCCGGCGGTATAAGCCTCCAGCCCCTGGTCGTATTCTGCCTCTTTCTGGTCAAAGGCAGCCTTATTTTCCTCATATTGAGCCAACCCGGCTTGATATTGCACCCTGCCGTCGGCCAGGGACTGTTCCGACTGGGTCAGCTGGTCTTCTGCCTCCTGGATCTGTCGGCGGCCATCCTCTAAGCTCTGGCGGCTGTCTGCCAGCTCCTGCTCTCCCTGGGTCAGCTCTTCCTGACCCTCCTTCAGCTCCCGGTCCTTGTCCTGCAAGGTGGTCTCCGCCTGGGCCAGCTGCTTCTGGCCCTCCTCCAGCTCTGCCCTGGCATCGTCTAACTCCTGCTGACCGTCCTCTACCTTCTTACGGGCATCCTCCAGCTTCTCCCGGGCCTCTCTATAGACCTCCTGATAACGGCGGTCTACTGCCTGGTCGCTGATGGCCTCCAGCCTGTCTGCAACCTCCTCCACCAGGTCTTCATAGGCATCGCTGTAGCTTAAGAGCTCCTCCGCCCCCTGAACCTGCACATAGGCCTCTGTATAAACCTCCTGTTGGAATACCTGGGGCAAAACTACCAGAAAAGCATCGATAGAGCCGTCCCCGATGGTTCCCACCCCCCGGGTCAAATCCACATAATAAGGAAGGTAGCCTGCCCCCACAATGGTATAAGTCTGCCGGGTCAGAGAATCCTCTAAGGCATCCTCGGTACCGGACTCCAGGGTGATGACATCACCGATCGCATAACCCTTTTGCTCCAGGAGAACTACATCCGCTACGCACTCGTCCTCCCTCTTCGGCAGCCGCCCCTGCTGCAGGGTGAGACAATTCACATCCTCCGTAAGGGCAATCATTTTCAATACCAGTTCCTGATCCTGGGTATCACAGAGAACCTCCTGGGTATGACCGCCCGTTACCGATGCCACGCCCGCAACTGCCCTCATATCTTCCAGATCCTGGTCGGTCAAGCCCAGACTCCCCAAGACCCGGATATCCATCAATTTGGCCTTGTCATAATAGCAATCTGCCGAATATTTCATATCGTAGCTGGAGGACCGAATCCCCGCATAAAAAGCCGTCCCCAGCAGAACAATGAAAAAAATCGAGATAAAGCGTCCTGCATTCTTACGTATCTCGCGAAAAAAATCTTTTCTCAGCATGTTTTTCATGGGCTCTTACCATTCAATCTCTTCTACCGGAATCGGATGGGGATTCTCCTCCACCCCACTGACTCTGCCGCTGCGGATATGGATGACCCGATCCGCCATGGGAGTCAGAGCCGTATTGTGGGTGATGACAATCACCGTCATCCCCTTCTGTCTGCAGGTGTCCTGCAAAAGCTTCAGGATGGACTTGCCCGTTACATAATCCAAAGCACCCGTGGGTTCATCACAGAGCAAAAGCTTGGGATTCTTGGCCAAAGCCCTGGCGATGGCTACCCGCTGCTGCTCTCCCCCGGACAGCTGGGCCGGAAAGTTATTCTTCCGCCCGGCCAGCCCCACTTCCTCCAGCACCCGATCCGCATCCAGGGGATTCTTGCAGATCTGCAAGGCCAGCTCCACATTCTCCAAAGCCGTCAGATTCTGCATCAGATTGTAGAATTGAAAGACAAAGCCGATATCCTCCCTGCGGTATTGAATCAGCTGCCTCCCCTTCAAGCCGGACACATCATGACCATCCACCCGCACCAGACCGCCGGTGGCCGTGTCCATGCCCCCCAGAATATTGAGTACCGTGGTCTTACCGGCTCCGGAGGGTCCCACGATCACGGCAAATTCTCCTTTTTGGATCTCAAAATCAATGCCGTCGCAGGCCTTGATCGTAATCTCTCCCATCTTGTAAACCTTGGTCACATCCCTTAATTCCACATAGGAAGACAAAAAAATACCCCCTTCTGCACGTATCCTCTTGCTGACTGCTCCTGCAGCCATGGCCGGATAGCAGCGACAGCTTCCTTCCGGCTGTCGGCTCCCCTCCGGGACTTTTCGTGATAGTTAGGGGTATTATAGCATAAATTGCCCCGGTAAAACCTTAAAAAAAAGTAAAATTGGTTACAGTGTCAAAAGCCTGAGCCCACGACATGCTCGCATGTCGGTGGGGGAATGGCTTTATGACACGCCCCTCAATGAGGGCCAAGTGGGGCCAAACTGACTTTGTCGATTTTGACAAAATCCGAGGGTCAACTTAGCCACTGTGAATAATGCCAAACCGCTCCAAAGGGACTACAATGGAAAAAAGAAAGGAAGAAAAATTATGGGAGAGAAAAAAGTCAAAAACCGCTATCTGATTCTTGGCGGACTATTCGTGAATTCTTTTTGTCTGGGAGGAGCCTACGCCTGGAGTGTATTTGCCCTTCCCTTATCCAATGCCAGAGGATGGGATTACGGGATGGTAACCCTGGCCTATTCCCTCTATCTTCTGATCAATGCCTTTTTCGGAATTCCCGGAGGCAAACTACTGAATAGTGTGGGACCTCGGAAGCTTTTGCTAGTCTCCAGCGTCCTGTTTGGCGGGGGCTGGCTGATGACGGGCTTCGCCTCCAACACCCCCCTTTTGTATCTCTTCTTCAGCGTCTGCTGCGGCATCGGCTGCGGCATCCGCTACAATCCCTGTGTGACCACGGCAACCCTGTGGTTTCCGGATAAGAAGGGGTTCGCCTCCGGCCTGGTTCTGGGCGCCATGGGGCTGGCTCCCCTGATTCTGGCGCCTGTGGCCAATGCCTTGCTGGTAAGCTTCAACGTATTGGTGGCCTTCCGGATCTTGGGGCTGATTTTCTTTGTTATCTCTCTTCTTGCGTCACTGCCGGTAGACGCTCCGCCGGAGGATTACGCTCCGGAGAAGATGACCACCCCCCAAGCGGGGGCAGAGATAAAGCCGGGAAAAAGCTGTACCTGGCAGGAAATGATGAAAACCGGTAAGTTTTACCTGCTCTGGATGGTATTCCTGGGCAGCTGCGTTGCCGGATTGATGCTCATCGGTCATGCCTCCGCCATCGGGCAGGAACTGGCGGGCATCAATGCCGGACAAGCGGCCATGCTGGTGGGAATCCTGGCCCTGGCCAATTTCGGCGGCAGAATGATCATGGGTAGTCTGTCTGATGCCATCGGGCGCTATCCCACCCTGATCATCTGTCTGGCAGGGAGTACCCTGGATATGATCCTTATGGCCAAGAGTCATTCCTTCCCCACCTACCTGGTGGCCATCGTCCTGGTGGGCATTACCTTCGGCGGTGTGCTGGCCACCTATCCTTCTATTGTATCCGACAGCTTCGGAAGCAAGCACATGGGAATCAACTACGGTATCGTCTTCACTGCCTACGGGATAGCTGCCGTGGTGGGACCTATGACCGCTACAGCCTTGAAGGCCAATACCGGCCACTATACCGCAGCCCTGATCTTCGCTGGAATCTGTTCTGCCGCAGCTCTGGTTCTGACGGTGGGGCTTGCCCTGGCGGGAAGTAAGGACAAGAAAGCCAGGCAATCCCTGTGACCATAAAAGAGAAAAGCCCCAACAAGCAGTCGGGGCCTTTCTCTTTTCTCCCGAAGGGTTTTCACGGCACATCTATGCCTTTTCGGCAAGCGCCCCATGACCATACACCTTCTACTTTCTCATAATTTCCTGATATACCTCTCGCCTGGAACAGCCCCGATCCTGGGCCACCTGCCGCATAGCGGCCTTGCGTTCCATGCCCTGTTGGATATAGTAGGCCATATGGTCTTCCAGAGGCATCTCCAGCCAGGCTTTCTGTTCTTCCCGGATCTTCTCTTCCCGGGGCCTTCCGGCCAAGACCAGCACACACTCCCCCTTGGGAGGCTCTGCCTGGTAATAAGCCAGGGCCTGCCCCAGGGTGGTGCGAAAGACTGTCTCATGCTTCTTGGTCAGCTCCCGGCAGACGGTCACCTGCCTCTCCGGACCCAAACATTCCTGCAGCTCCTCCAGGGTCTTGCAAAGTCTATGAGGAGCTTCGTAGAGAAGGATGGTTCGGGTCTCCTCCTTCAGCTCCTCCAGAATTGCTTTTCTCTCCTTCTTGTCCGAGGGCAGGAAGGCTTCAAAGGCGAAACGGCGGGTGGGAAGCCCTGACAGAGCCAGGGCAGTGACACAGGCGGAGGCTCCGGGCAGAACCGTCACCGGAATCCCTGCCTCATAGGCAAAAGCCACCAGCTCCTCCCCGGGATCCGAGATCCCCGGCATGCCGGCATCTGTAATCAGAGCAATCTTCTTCCCCGCCCTCAGCTGTTCCACCAAATCACGACCCTTATCTATCTTATTATACTCGTGATAGGAGGTCATGGGAGTATGAATATCAAAATGATTCAGCAGCTTGATACTGTTCCTGGTATCCTCCGCCGCGATCAGATCCACTTCCTTCAGGATCCGCACCACCCGGAAGGTCATATCCTCCAGATTCCCGATGGGAGTTGCACACAAATATAAGATTCCTGACATCTCGTCTCCCTCTTCTAACGTCCGTCTCCGTAGATTGCCCGAATATCCCGGGTATAGACTCCCTCTTTCTCGTAGACGATCAAGGGCTTGTCCACCCGAATGCGGGGATTGCCCCCCTTGCAGGCCTCCAGCAGAACCAGGTTGGGCTCCCGATCCACATAGGGATAGACCAGCTGCATCCTTTTGGGTTCCAGACCATATCGCATCAGCATGCCCATAAGCTCGGCCAGGCGAAAGGGCCGGTGAACCAGATAAAACCGCCCCCGGGAGGTCAAAACTCCAGCTGTCTCCCTTACCAGATCCTCCAGGCTGCACAAGACCTCATGTCTGGCTATGGCCTTGGCTGTCTGGGGATTCACAAGGCCATGATGCGCCGTCATATAGGGGGGATTGCTCACCACCACGTCAAAGGAAGCCGGGCCAAAGATGGCGGCGGCTTCTCTTATATCTCCCTCTACAATCCGGATTCTTCCCTCCAGGTCGTTATATCTCACACTGCGGGCAGCCATATCTGCACTTTTTTCCTGGATTTCCAGGCCCGTAAAGGACTCTCCCTGGGTTTTGGCTGCCAAAAGAATGGGCAGGATTCCCGTGCCGGTTCCCATATCCAGAACCCTCTCCCCCGCCTTGACCCTGGCAAATCCGGACAAGAGAACCGCATCTATGCCATAACGGAAGCCCTCCCGGGACTGGATAATGAAAAAACCATTCTGCAGATCATCCAGGCTCTCATCTTCCCTCAGTATTCCCTGCATTTAGGAGCCCTCCTGCTCACTGCTGCGGTCTTTTCTCCGGTCTCTGCTTCGTCTTCGTTCCTTTCCCGGGACTCTTCCCGGATCTCTGCCTTGATCTCTGCCCTGACCTTTTCCCGCCTCCCCGGCCTCCGGATTGCGATCCTTGCCGTGATCCTTGGCCTGGTTCTTCTCTCGATTCTTCTCTCGGTCTTTGGCATTCTGGTCTTTGGCATTCTCCCTGCTTCGGCTCTTGTTACGATCCCTGCCCTTATTCTTCTCCTTTGGCCGGTCGGAAGCTGCCTTAGCGCCCGCCTTCTTCTCCGACTCCTCTTTTCCCCGCAGTCTGGCCTTTTCCTCTCCTGCTTCCTCCGGATTGGCCTGGGAGTGGTCCTCGGGACCCTTCTTGATCTTGGGTCTGATCTTCAATTCTCCCACGGGATAATCCTGCAATTCCTTCTCATCCCCCTCTTCAATCAGAACTCTTACGGTCTGACGAAGGACATTGACTGAATGCACGGACCCCCTTACACCATCCGGGGTAAGCACCAGATCTCCCACCCGTGGAAGCTGCTTATTCAGATATTCATAGGTATCCTGCTCATTCTTCAGGCAGCACATGAGCCGGCCGCAGGTTCCGGATATCTTGGCAGGATTCAGGGACAGGCTCTGCTCCTTGGCCATCCGGATAGAAACCGGGACAAAATCCGATAGATACGTATGACAGCAAAGGGGGCGGCCGCAGATGCCGATGCCCCCCAGAATCTTGGTCTCATCCCGCACCCCAATCTGCCGCAGCTCAATCCGGGTCTTGAAAACGGAGGCCAGGTCCTTGACCAGCTCCCGAAAATCCACCCGCCCATCTGCGGTAAAATAAAACAAGACCTTACTGTTGTCAAAGGTATATTCCGCATCAATCAGCTTCATATCCAGGTTCCTGGCTCGGATCTTCTCCTGGCAAAGCCGGAAGGCCTCTCGCTCCTTTTGACGGTTATTCTCTTCCTTTGCCTGATCCTTGGGGGTGGCAATCCGCAATACCGCCTTCAGGGGCTGGAGCACCTTCTCCTCTTCCACCTCCCGGGGTCCCAACACTACCCTGCCATATTCGACCCCTCTGGCTGTCTCTACGATAACAGAGTCCCCAGCCTTAATGTCCAGAGATGCGGGATCAAAATAATAGACCTTCCCCACATTTCTAAATCTAACTCCAATGATTCTGATCATGCCTAGTTCTCCCTGATTGTCAGGAACAGCAGCTCCATAGCCAGGTCAAAATTCACATTGGCCCGCAGGCGGCTGTCCCCTGTATGAATTGCCTCAAGGATCCGTTCCAGGCCCTCATAGGAGCTGATGGCAGCCCGTTCCTTGATGGAATTGATCTCTTCCTTAAATACCAGATGATCCACTTCTCTGGTGGCTTTGAACAGGAGGACATCCCTAAACCAGATCTGGAAGAGGTTGAGATAATCCTGAATATTCTGCTTATCCGCGGACATGACCTTCACCGCGTCCACCAGCTCGTAGACCTCCATCTCCCGGGAATGCTTCAGCAATCGCAGTGCATTGTCCGTCAATTCCCTGAAGTCCCCTGAACCGGCGATCTGTCTGGCCCTACCCACGTTTCCCTGGGCAAAGGAAGCCTGAATCTCCGCCTGGTAATCGGGAACATGCATCTGGTCCATCAGATATTCCTTGACCAGGCTGTCCCCCACCGGCTTCAGATTCAGCTGTACGCAGCGAGAGGTGATAGTGGGCAGAAGAGCCTCCGGATTATCTGCCAGCAGGAGAAGGATCCCATAAGCAGGAGGCTCTTCAATGGTCTTCAGGAGGGCATTCTGAGCCTGCAAGGTCAGCTTGTCTGCTTCATCGATGATATAGATCTTGTAAGGACTCTCGTAGGGCTTAATGGTTATGTCCTGGATGACCTGACTGCGGATCTCCTCAACACCGATGGAATTGGGCTTCTCATGGGTCACCCAGATGATGTCCGGTTGATTGCCGGTCAGAGCCTTCTTGCAGGAAATACAAGCCATGCAGGGCTCTGCCTCCTGACCCCGGTCCCGGCATTGCAAGGTCATGGCAAATAAGGAAGCCAGGGTCTTCTTGCCTGAACCATGCTCCCCGCTGAAAATATATGCATGGGACACCTTGTCCCGGCAAATGGCCTGCTGCAGGTGGGCGATAATCTCCTCATGCCCTACCAGGCCCCCAAAACCCTTGGTCACTCCCAATTCCTCCATCTCATTCACCTCCCGAAATACAGCTCTAAGCGGTGGATTCCAGCGCCGCTCTCAGAAGCAATTTCATCCTACAGTATAGCATAGATTCCGCGGGAGTGTCAAAATATCTTGCAAAAAAGCCCTGTGGGATCATGGATCCCACAGGGCATAGGCTTTTGACCCTGTAAGCAGGGCTACTTATCCCTTACTTCTTGCTTTTCTTTTTGACCCGATAGACCACCAGGCCTCCCAGGGCTCCGCAGCATACCACCAGGGCAAGCACCCAGGGCAGGGAATTCGTGGTGTCTCCCGTGTTCACATTCTTGCTTGTTTTGCTGCTTCCGGAGGTCTTACTGCCGGAATTTCCAGAGCCAGTCGGCGTAGCCGTTGGGGTCTGTCCATCCGGGGTAATCGACGGCTTCGTTCCATCCGGAGTAGGTGTCGGTGTCGTCTGTCCATCCGGAGTGGGAGTAGGTGTCGGCTCCTCATCCTGCTTCTGATAGGTATATTCTGCTGTTCCGCTGGTCCAAAGGCCTTCCTTTACCGCAATGGCCTTCAAGGTCGTGGTGGCAGCACCCTCAAGAACCGTAATGGTTTCTCCCTCCTGGTAGAGCTTACAGGTCTCGCTTTCCTCTGCTGTCGGCTCAGAGCCATCCAGGGTGTAATAAATGCTGGCACCTTCTGTCTCACAGGTCAGACGGACATATTGCTTATCTGTATAAGTCCCCGACTCCAGGGATGCCACCGGCACGGCCACGCTGGCCGCCGACTCTATGGTCACGGTCAAGCTGACCTCTGTAGATACCTGACCTGCATCCACATATTCCGGTATGGCAACACTGCCGGTAATGGTTCTGATCTGGGCATTCAGATCCGATGCATCATAGACCGGCTCCTCATTCCAGGTGATGGAGGTCTTCACCGATGTGGCATCGGACAGGATCAGAGTGGTCTCCGTAGGCAGGTTCCAATTGCCCGCTGCCGCATTGTCTCTGGAGACACCCATGTCTTCCGGCTGTCCCACGGAAATGAGCTTGGCTTTTCCTGTCTTGGGGAAGGTGATATTGAGGACTTCCTTGCCCTCCTCCTTGCTTACCCTGGCAGTTACCTCCACCTCTTCTCCGCTGGTATCCTTTACCTTTACCACAAGCTTATCCGAGAGGACGTACTTCATAGCCGATCCCTGACTCTCAGAATCAAAGGCAAGCTTGGCGGTATAGGCCGTATCATAGGCTGGCATGGTATCCCCGGGATTCCATACAAGCTTCTTGATATACTTTGTGATATCATATTGCTCTTCCACCGTAGCATAAGCCTGGGTGACACTTTCTGCCAGCTCTCTTCCCAGAGTCGGCGCTTCCATGGTCAGATCCAGCTGGGCAACAATGGGGTTGTAGATAGCTGTCAATTCCACATTGCCGGTCAAACTGTCGATGGTCAGGGTATCGCTGGTCTTGTCTCCGCTGACACCCTCCGGGAGGGACTCCCACTGTTCGAACTGTTCTCCACCCTCGCTGGGAGCTACTATGACAACCTTATCCCCCTTATAATAGGAGTAGGTCTTAGGAGTATCCCAAAGGCCCTCTGTCTTGAAACCGGTATCCTTCCCCTGGATGGATAAGGTAAAGGGATTATTCAATACATAGGCTGCCGCTGTCCCGGTGGATTTGCCCCCCAGCTCACTTTCTGCCCAGGCTGTCACATAGAAGCTGGACTTGCAGCCCTCCTCACCGGTCAGCACAAGGCTTCCCTCCGTATAAACCCGGGGCGAGCCGCCATCCACCTGGTAATAGATGGTTGACCCTTCTGTCTCACAGGTCATAACAATACTAAGGCTCTTCTGGTTATAGGTGCCGCCCTCTGTTACAATGACCGGAGCCGCTGTTACCGGCTTCGCATGGACGTTGAGAACCACCTTCAGGCTCTGCTTGTCTTCCTCTGCCTGCAGATCCGTCACAGACGAAAGATCCAGAGGTATCTGGAAGCTTCCACCTGTCTTAACAATGCCATCCACCAGGAAGGCGGACAGATCCAGGTTGGACAGATCCAGGGGCAGGCTTCTGTCCCCGATCTGGGTCATTACCACCGTACTCTGAGGAAGCAATGCCCGCAGGGCTTCCTCTGTGGTATCATCCGTAACATCCAGGGTAAGATCCGGCACTTGGGTAATCTTAGCCTTATCTGTCACAATGGCATTTCCTTCCAGCTGAAGCTTGCCCTTGTCATCCACAGAAGCGCTTGCCGCCTGCTGGGCTGCCTCTCCGCTGTATACTACCTGAACATTTTCCTGAGAAAGGTCATAGGCAAATACCAGATCCTTCTGCAGATCCGAAGCTAGGGAGACTACAACCGCATAAGCGGTGCCATAATCCGCATTGCCGGTCACCAGACGACTGCCCTCTTCCTTGATCTCCTTCCAGAGTACCGGTACGGTTGCTGTTTTTTCACCGCCATCGGTGCCTGTCCAGGAAAGAACTCCGGTCTCGGCAAAGGCTGCATTGGCCACCGGCTTATCCACGGTCAGAGTCAGGCTGCTGATGCGGGTCACATAATCCGCTGTCAGTTCTACCTCTGCCTCCGGCATGGTAAATCTTGCCACTACATCGGTCATATCCGCCAGGGTAATATCCTGGATCTCCTCTCCCTTCACGGAAACTGCCTTCGTCCAGGCCTTGAAGGCCTTGCCGGTGTCTGTTCCTGTTCCGTCAATCTCCACCGCAAGTCCGGCTCGATAGCTGCCAACCACCTCTCCGTTGACCTTCACACTGTAGCTTCTGCCGACGGTATAGGTCTTGGTTACTACCTCAGAGGTATTCCCGCAATATACCGCAGTCATCTGCACCTCATATGTGGTATCCCCACTGGTATCTGAGGTCAGGGTAATGGGCTTATTGTAGGGCTTCCAATCTCCATAGTCTGCATCCCCGGACTTCCTGGTCCGGTAATAAATGCCGGCTCCCTGGGTAGAGGTACTTAAGGTCAGGGTAGCGCTGCTCTCCGTCCATTGATCGGTCACAGAGGGTACCACATCCGTTACAATCTGATAGGTCTTGTTGGCTTCGTTGCTGGTATAGAAGCTGTCATAGGAACGCAGCCATGCATAGTTAATCTCCGGATAATGTCCCTGGGCCAGGGCTGTGACATTGTTGGCCAAGGTACCTACCACCACCTGCCAGGGGTAGTTGTCGGTATAATTTTCATTGGTATTGGTAATGCCCTCCGTGACCTTGGTGGTGGCGCCTCCCTCCAAGGCCTTGCTGCTATTCCAATCTTCTACATAGTTATTATAATCCACCTCCACAAGGCGCAGAACAATATCAATCAGAGTATTCATGGCCTCGTGCAGTTCACTCTTCTCTTTATCCGTCAGGTAGCTGGCAACGGATTGTCCGGCCACCGGCTTCTTCTCGATCAGGGTATTCCAGAAGGTGTCAAACCAGCCTTTGCGTTCTGCTGTGGTACGGTCTGTCCAGGTACCAATGCACTTTCTCCAGATCGATGTGGTATCGAGACTGCTGGCATTGGCCATTACTGCAGACAGCATCCCATCCAGCTCTTCACTGCTCTTGCTGAAGAAGATCTTGGTCAGGGTCTGAAGGGCGGTCTGGAAAGTAACCGTCGCTCCTCCCCGCTCTGCCACATATTCATTGTAGCTCTTGCGGAAATCCGCCTCTCCTCCCTTATAGAAGCCCCAGGACTGAAGTGCTCTGCAGAAGATCTGGAGGTAATCCTCCTGGGTCATACGAGAACCCTTCTGGGGTTCTATCTCGTCAATCATATCATATCCGATCATGGTTCTTACGTAATTCACCGTAGCCAGTCGGAAACGATCATAGAAGTAAATATTCTCCGCATCCACCGATGCCAGCTGCTTCAGCATCAGGGCACGCTGTTTGCCATAATTGGTCTTGTCCGTTACCGTATCATCCACGGTATAAGAACTGTTGTCATGCCAGGTTTTGTAGCTGCTGGCCCAGGACTGTCCGCTGACAAAGGACCAGTTGCTGGTATCGCTTGACACTGTAGTCTCTGCTGCACTGCCCGGTACATAGTGATCTACACCATAACGGATGAAGCCCATCTCCTTGGGAGCTACCAGGGGAACAATATCTACCTTATTGATGCAATTGTGAATGGAATAATAAGCGCTTTCCTCGCATTGCATCTCTGAATTCAGACCGCCCTTGGGAGCCTCAAAGCAATAAGCATAGACCTGATTGCTCTTTGCCAGGTCATTGTTGTCCTGACTGCAGGCATAGGCCTCGATCAGCCTCTTGGC
The DNA here is from genome assembly GCA_963661545.1 of Lachnospiraceae bacterium. Lineage (GTDB taxonomy): Bacteria > Bacillota > Clostridia > Lachnospirales > Lachnospiraceae > Scatomonas. Next base: position 18,849 of record CAVLCU010000001.1, read on the forward strand.
AGTCAGATTGGACACAGCTCCTCCTCGGGAATATCCCGCTATCCAGAACTTGATCCGTCCCTTGCTAAGCGCATCCTCCAGGCCATAATTCTTGATATAGGCCTGAACCAGTTCAAAGACGGTATTTGCCGCAGTTGCAAAGCCTTGATGTTCCCCGCTGGTTCCTACCGTTGTATTGCCGTACCACTCTCTTTCATAACCGGCGCCACGCATGGCAATAGGTACCAGGATATATTCCTCGTCACCGCTGGTGATGGTTTTCTGACCGATAGCCACTCCGATGGAATCGATAGAGGGCTTCACGGTTTGGGTCTCACTGATATAGATATCATCCGTAGCCACCCCTATATCCGTGAAGAGCTTCTCAATATTCTGTGACTTATAGGTATATTTCCGGTTTTCTGATTCCAGGGAACCATCGTTGCCGATATTGGAATAAAAGCCGGCGAGAGCCATGGACATGGACATGGTGGCCAGATGCTCATTGTATTGGGTCGGATCTCCGGCATCCCCATCCTGGTCTCCATTCAGGAAAAAGCCGTCCGAATAATAGAACTTTGCATCCAGGTCCTCATCCGACTCTACCACGGATGGATAAGAGAAATATCCCTCCAGCAGATCCTGGCCATTATAGCCATTCTCGGTGACCTTGGTATCGGGAGCGACCTCCTCAATGGTAGTCGTAACATCCGAAGCGGATTTTTTCTTGATCTTTAACTGGGAGGCACCCTCATCATACTTGATGATATATTCCTTGCCATCCTTGTCATTGTCATAGAAGAAGGCATTGGCATAGAAGAAGCTGGCCTCCTTGCCGATGACTCTTTCTGTTTTCCCCTCCGTCCGGATTCCGATCTCCGATCTTCCGCTGGGCGCGCCGATGATATAGGCTGTCGATGCCAGTCCATCCTGCAGATACAGGTCATCGTCCGTGGAAGAGTCCCCATCTCGTTTATTGTCCTTGATAATAACCCTTCCGCTTAAGGCAATATCATTCAGGCTGTCCGAATAGACACCGCCGCCCGCCTCGCTGGCCTTGTTGCCAGTAATGGTACAGGAGGAAATGGTATTCTTATCATTGTTATTGTAGATACCGCCGCCATTGCCGCCGGATGCACAATTTACGATCTTGCAGTTGGCAATTGTGATGCTCTCCTGATCCAGGTAAATGGCGCCGCCATGGCTAAAGGAGGAATCCCCGTCAAAGGTAATGCCGCTGATAGAACCTTCGTTGCTAGTGCCGGTTTGACAAGTATAAATAGCTCCTCCATATCCGCCGCCACTGCCTTTCCTGGCCCTATTTTTGGAGATAGAACCCGTGGAATCCGTAGAGGTCAGGGTGAATTCAGGATAATTAAAGTAAATTCCACCGCCAGCCTCCGCAGAGTTGGAATCAATCCTGGAATTGTTGGTCATCTCAATGACGCAATGCCGATCGCCGGAATAGATACCGCCTCCATAAGGCCCGGCATAGTTATTGGAAATACTTGCATTGTCCATGCGAAGGGTAAAGTATTCCTCATAGGCATAAATACCGGCGCCATATTTTTCACATTGGTTATCTGTGATGGCAGCACCGTTTCTCATAACAACTTCACAATTATCGCCATTGATCGACACACCGCCGCCATAGCCTGCGTTGTAACAGCCTGCAATGGCCACATTGTCAAGGATCAGCTTGGAGCCCTCTTTCATATGTACACCGGCGCCGTCTTCATCGCAATTCAGGCAGGTAATCAGACCGCCTGTGGTAATGGAAGTATACCGATAGTTGATAGAGGTCTGGGGTCTGTTATTACCCAAAAAGGTAAGGGTGGAACCCTTCCCCGCATAGAAGACCGGCCCATAGGCGGAATAAATCCTATATCCATTCATCTCTATGGTAGCCGTTTTGTTGTCGGGAAGGGTAAGGCTCTTCTCTCCCATCTCCCAATTGCGTTGAAGGATAATCTTCTTCCCGGCCGTTGCCGCATTCCAGGCAGCATCCACGGAGGTATATTGCGCCCCGTCCTCAGATACCGCATAAGCCTCGTCCGCTGCCAGAACAGGCAGGGGCTCGATCAGGGTTGCGGATATCATAATCAGTGCCAGCAAAAAACTTATGATTTTTTCTCGCCATCTGTGCTTTCCCATGACTTCCTCCTTTAGTATCTTTTTTTCTTAATTCCCTTGCTTACTCCCAGGACTGCCCCGCCGGCTATCAGCAGGAAAGTCCAAAGCCACAGGTCTGACCCATCTCCGGTCTTTACCGCATTCACGGCAGAAGCCTGTCCCCCTGTGGAAGTCTGCTTGCCCGTATCCGTCTGATTCTGAGGCGTAAGAGGATCCTGCTTGCTTGTATCTTCCTGCTGATCATCCTCCTTCTTATCCTCCTGCTGACCGTCATCCTGTCCATCATCGATGGGCTCCGTATCCATAGCCCGCAGCCAGGATAGGATGACCTCATTATTGTGCACCCTCAGGAAATTATTGCCCAGAATGGTGGCAGCTACCTTGATCTTATGGATGGCTCCATCCAGGCTCAAGGGATCCTCTGTTCCAAACAGACCCTGAGCCGCCACCAGACTCAGCATCTGGGGATTGTTTCCCTGAATCAGCGGGTGCTGACTTAAGGCCTCCCCGCTATATCCGCAGGCCCCAAGACCTGCACTCAGAACATTCTTCATATAGATCCCCGCAATCTGACGGTAGATCGTCAGGAGGGTACCATAGTCTGTGATGGGCTGACCATTGTTATAATCGTTTTCCAGGTTGTCCGATGTCATCTGGCTATAAATCTCCTGGTAGATCTCAGAGCCAAGAACCGCCTCTTTGATCACTTCCTCTTCGCTCTTGCTGTCCTGGTCTGCATCCTCGCCACCCTGGACATCTACGTCTGCCTGGACATCCACATCTGCCTGGGCTTCCACATCTGCCTGGGCTTCCACATCTGCCTGAGCTTCCACATCTGCCTGGGCTTCCGCATCTGCCTGAGCTTCCACGTCTGCCTGGGCTTCCACATCTGCCTGGGTTTCCGCATCTGCCTGAGCTTCCACATCTGCCTGGGCTTCCGCCTCCTCGCCCTCTTGCTTGCCGGAGGCCTGATCCTCCTCCGAGCCGGTCCCATCCTCTGCCAGGCTCGGAAGCAATGCCTCTTTCCAATTCTCATCCAGCGGCGTATCTGCCAGATTCTTACTATTGATATATTGCTCTACCCAATTGTAGAGGAAGAGCATCACAAGCAGGGGTTTCGCTGATTTGCTTGCCGCCGCCCCACTGGTAAATGCAGCTACTGTATCGTCATCCTCTCCGATCAGAAATGCGGTAGCCTCGGTAACCGCCTCCTGATATTCCTGGGCATAGGTTGTCCGATCCGGAATAATGGTATTGCTGATCGCCTGCAGCCGATTGATGACAAAATCCCGTTCGGTAGTGGTACTCTCCGGATCCGGTACGATAGAAATACTGCCATCCTCCGTCACTCCCAACTTCATACCCTGGAAGTTATCCGGATCCTCACTGGTTGTATAAGTCTGATATACCGCCGGATTGGTTTGAGCAAGATAGGTAAGCATCCGAGCCTTGGTATCCCCATTGTGGACATCCAGGGCTTCATCCTTGCCATAGCGGTCAAAACCCCAGACAGCCATGGGCAGCATGGCAACTGCATCGTAATCCGCATAATAATTGTGAATATTGTTGTATTTCTCGTCCCTGGGATTTAATTCCGCAGCCGCTGTAAAGGGAGTTCCAAAGGTATAATCGTATACATTTTCCGGAGATACCTCCAGTCCGATATAGGTCTTGGAATCCTCCACCAAAGCCGCTCCAATCAGGTTGGCCACGGCAGCCCCCCTGCTATATCCGGCTGTCCATACCTTCACCGTCTTGCCTGCAAAGGCCTCCGGATAGCGGCTGACATAATCCCGGGCAAAGCGAAAGATAATATCCCGTCCTGTCTGAAAGCCTGCATGCAATCCACTATCGCCTATATTGAAATTACCGCCCCATTCCGCCTCATATCCGGCACTTCTGGGAACCAGCGCCAGCAAGACGGAGTCCCCCAGATCCTTGTAGGCCGCTATGGCACCCATGGAATTCTGGCTCATCTTCTGCTGATAATCCTCATTCACCTCAATGTTCTGAAATCCCAGCTGGTTCAGCAGATCCTGGATATTCCTGCTCTTCTGGGGATAATCCACATCGTTGCTGCTGATGGAGGAGGATGCCAATATCATGGACATCACTGCCAGGTGAATATCCGTTTCGTAGGCTGATTTGCTAAAGAAACTGTCGCTGTAGACATAGGAATCCGTCAAATCATGATCATTGTCATGGGCAGCAAAAGTAAAGGTTCCCTTAATACAAGTGGAACCTGCTGCTGCAGCCGGCAGACAAGAGCCTACCACCAAACCGGCCGTCACGATCGCCGCACAAGCCTTTCTCCCCAGCTTCCTCATAAAATTCATAGGTTTTTCTCCTTTTTTCCGGCACTGATCTGCCTCTGGTTACACATACTATCCCCATTATAAACAGATTCTCCTGATTTGGAAAGAGAAAATTAGCCTAAAATTCCCTTCCGGGCAAAAAAAATTCCGGCAAACCTTCCAAGCCGGGAATCAATCCCTGGCAAGCTCTGACCGGATCCTCTCCAGGCAGTCCTCCAGGCTGGTATTGTTGGAAAAACGGGTCCCAATACCTGCCTGCCGGATCTTCTCCTCTGAGAAATCCTGACAATCCGCCAGAAAGCGGCGGCACATTTCTGCATACCTGGGTTCCTCCTGCTTCTTTTCCCGATCCAGGGCTCGCTGCAGGCGGATTCCATCCTCCGTTTCTATATAAATGGGACAGATCTTGTCCTCCCCGAAATATTCCTTCATTTTCTGATAGGATTCCAGGGTACCGATTCCTATATAATCCCGGACATCCAGCTGGAACTGACCCAGATCTGCCGTAAAATAATACCAAGGTCCGCAGACCGTATCATATCTGCGCTCCTCTATGATCCTGCCCTGCTTTCGCAAGGCACACAATTCCTCCTGGTCAACAAAAAAATACTCCCGCCCATTGCATTCCCCCTTACGAATCGGGCGGGTGGTATAAAGGATCAGGGGGGACAGCTTCAGGCTGGGATCCTCCTTCAAGGCCTCATAGATATGATCCTTTCCACAGGCACTTTTCCCCATGATATAATAAATCTTTCCCATAGACAGCTTCCTTCTGTTCCAATCTCGCCTGAGCCTGGCTTAGACCTTAAAGCGGTAGCCCACGCCCCAGATGGTTTCAATATATTGGGGTTTGGCTGTGTTGAACTCGATCTTTTCCCGAATCTTCTTGATATGAACCGTAACCGTTGCGATATCTCCGATGGACTCCATGTCCCAGATCTCCCGAAAGAGCTCCTCCTTGCGGAAGACGTGGTTGGGGTTCTGAGCCAGGAAGGTCAGGAGGTCGAATTCCTTGGTGGTAAAATTCTTCTCCTCCCCGTTTACCCAGACCCGGCGAGCCGTCTTATCGATCTTGATTCCCCGGATCTCTATGATGTCATTCTGGGGCATGCCGCTGCTGATCAGGCGATCATATCGGGCCAGATGCGCCTTGACCCTGGCCACCATCTCGCTGGGGGAAAAGGGTTTGGTCATATAATCATCGGCCCCCAGCCCCAGACCCCGGATCTTATCAATATCATCCTTCTTGGCGGATACGATGATAATGGGCGTATTCTTCTTATCCCGAATCTCCTTACAGATCTCGAAGCCGTCCACCTCCGGCAGCATCAGATCCAGAATATAGAGATCGAATTCCTCCTTCAGCGCCCGTTCCAGCCCTCTATCACCCCGATTCTCGATCTCTACCTCAAAGCCTGACAGCTCCAGATAGTCCCTCTCCAGATCGGCGATTGTCTCTTCATCCTCAATGATCAATATCCTGCTCATTTGTCCTTCCCTCCCCCTGCTTCCTGGTCCTCCGGTGTTACCTCTTGGTATTTTCTTAATACAAAATACATGACAGTTCCCACACCCTCCCTGCTGGTGGCCCAGACCTTTCCTCCGTGATCCTCCAGGATCTTCCGGACGATAGACAGGCCGATGCCGCTGCCGCCCCGGGCGGAATTCCGGGAAGCATCGGTCCGATAGAAGCGGTCAAAGATCTTGGGCAAATCCTTCTGGGCGATGCCCTTTCCATTATCCTCAATCTCCACCTGTATGAAATCTCCCACATCCCGAAGGCGGATATTAATGACCCGGCGGGGCTTATCCATATATTTCATGGAATTGCTGATAATATTGTTGATGACCCGCTTCAATTGCTCTGCATCTGCGATGACGATCTCATCCCCCTCCAGATAATTGAAGTAGATCAGCTCGATATGCTTAGACTCCAGTTCCAGATTCAACTCCTCCACACAATCCTCGAAATAGTCGGAGACCTGGATCTTGGTAAAGGTATAGGGAATCCGGTTGGTATCGATCTTGGAATAGAAGGTCAGCTCATTGATCAGACGATCCATCTCATTGGCCTTGTTATAAATGGTTCGAATGTAACGATCCATCTTCTCCGGGGTATCCGCCACCCCGTCCATAATCCCTTCCACATAGCCCTTGACTGCCGTGATAGGGGTCTTCAGGTCATGGGAAATATTGCTGATGAGCTCCTTGTTATCGGCATCAAAGCCGATCTTCTCCTCTGCCGACTCCTTCAGCCGCCGCCGCATCTCTTCAAAATCCTCACAGAGGTCATTGACCTCCTCCACCCCGTTGCCCTCCACGGTAAAATCCAGATTCCCATCCCGGATATTCTGGGCTGCCTTCTTCAGCTGGGTCAAAGGAGTGATAACCCCCCGATAGATCCACAGGCTCATAGCCAGGCTGGTCATAACCAGGATAATGGTCACGATAATGGCCAGATCCAGGACCCAGCTCCGGATGCCGGGGGAAACCTGATTCATGCGGATAATGAGGAAGATACTGCCTTTACTTCCGTCCTGAAAGGTAAAATCCACCTGTTTGACCATGGACTGGTCTTCCGTCCGGATATAGGTGGAATTATCCGAGCCGGCATAGACATCTCCGTATTGGGGCAAATCCTCCAAAAGATCCTTATCGCTGACGCTGGTAGAACCATTGTAATAAATCCTGTCATCCTTACGTACCACCAGATAGGCATGATCCTTGCCTAAGTCCTCATTGAGCTGGTTCAGATAAGCATTATCCTCCAGCCGATCCGGTTCCTGCTCCGCCTGCTGGCGGATCTTCTGGAGCTCCGAGGCCATCATCTTGGAAACCAGAAATGAATTGTCATAGATGGTCTCATAGGTCAGATTCTCAATCCCATATTCCTTGGCAATGCTCTTTAACTTATAGTGCAAAAAGCCATAAAAAACCACCCCGGTCAGAACGACGGGGATCAGGATGATCGCCAAAAAAGCAATGGCGATACGGGTTTTCAATTTCATACTGCTTCTGACCTTATTCTTTGCCTTCATGCGTAAAGCCTTCTCTTTCCTGCAAGCCCTAAGCCGCCGGCTCCTCTCTTGGAGGCTCTTCGCCCCCGGCAGAGCCTTATTTCAACTGTAGTATAACACACACTTTTTCGATTTTCACCTAAAGTAAACAGGTTGATTCTAAAGTTTTTGTAAAATGCAAGCCCGGCGGGAGCCTCCGGGGAGTCCGGGAAATGGGACATTTTCGCAGGAGTGTCCGGGAAATGAGACATTTTCGCAGGAGTGTCCGGAAAGTGGGACATTTTCGCGGGAGTGTCCGAAGAGGGGGAACTCCCTCTTGACGCAGGGTCAAAAAGGGTTTAAGGTAGCTAACGAAGATGCTGTTAATCTATCGGCTTTTCTCTTATTCAGAGTGGCGGAGGTACATAGGACCTGTGAAACCACGGCAACCCCGGTGATGGAAGGTGCCAGCCTGAGCGAAATATTCGAACAGAAATATTCGAACAATAAGAGGATTTCATCTTGCAATCGCTTGTTGAGTCCATCTTATGATGGGCTTTTTGCATTTCAGGACATTCCTTTCCAGGAGAAGAGAACGAAACAACTGACCAATGAGGAGAAGAAAGAATGGAAAAAAGACTTTTTACTTCTGAATCTGTTACGGAAGGCCATCCGGACAAAATCTGTGACCAGATCTCTGATGCGATTCTGGACGCTTTGGTAGCCCAGGATCCCATGAGCCGTGTAGCCTGCGAGACCTGCACCACCACCGGTGTTGTGATGGTCATGGGAGAGATTACCTCCAATGCCAGGATCGACATCCAGCAGATCGTCCGTGATACCGTGGCTGAGATCGGTTATACCCGCGGCAAGTTCGGCTTTGATGCCGAGACCTGTGCGGTCATCACAGCCCTTGACAAGCAATCCACCGACATTGCCATGGGCGTTGACAAGGCTCTGGAGGCCAAGGAGAATACCATGTCCGACGCTGACATCGATGCCATCGGCGCCGGTGACCAGGGAATGATGTTTGGCTATGCCAACAATGAGACGGAGGAATATATGCCTTATCCCATCGCTCTGGCCCATAAGCTGGCGCTGCGCCTGACCCAGGTGCGCAAAGACGGCACCCTGCCCTATCTGCGTCCGGATGGCAAGACCCAGGTGACCGTGGAATACAATGAGGAGGGCAAGCCCTTCCGCCTGGACGCCGTGGTTCTGTCTACCCAGCACGGTCCGGAGGTCAGCCAGGAACAGATTCACGAGGATATCAAAAAATACGTATTTGATCCTATCCTTCCCAAGGATATGCTGGATGAGGAAACCAAATATTTCATCAATCCCACGGGCCGCTTCGTCATCGGCGGACCCCACGGAGATTCCGGCCTGACCGGCCGTAAGATCATCGTAGACACCTACGGCGGTTATGCCCGTCACGGCGGCGGCGCCTTCTCCGGCAAGGACTGCACCAAGGTAGACCGGTCTGCAGCCTATGCCGCCCGTTATGTGGCCAAGAATCTGGTGGCTGCCGGTCTGGCTGACAAGTGTGAGCTTCAGCTGTCCTATGCCATCGGGGTAGCTCATCCCACCTCCGTTCAGGTGGATACCTTCGGAACCGGCAAGCTGTCCGATGACCAGCTGACCCAGATCGTCCGTGATAACTTCGACCTTCGTCCCGCCGGCATCATCAAGATGCTGGATCTGCGTCGTCCCATCTACAAGCAGACCGCAGCCTATGGCCACTTTGGCCGTAACGACCTGGATCTGCCCTGGGAGAAGCTGGACAAGGTAGAAGTTCTAAAGAAGTACCTGCATTGATCCTGCCGGATTTTATCCTAAGCATCCTTCCGGGCGGATTCGAGACTTTCACCCATTAGAAATGTGCACCGCCTGGCTCACGAATAAGAAGGCCTGCTGCCATGGTTTTTCCATGACAGCAGGCCTTTCTTCATCGATCCCACTTATCACACAGGGCTTGAATCTGGTTAGTGAATTTGGCCAAATCCTTGTTGGCGCCCCCTTCGTTATGACGGATTACCGTCAACAGACGCTGACCGGCAGCCAGGAGCTTTTCAAAGACTGCATTGGCACGTTTTGCCTTCATCTTCTCTGCCTTCCGGGCTATCTTCACCGGATCCGGTGCTTCTATGACGACGCCAAGCTCCAGATCAAAGAGAGTTCCACTATAGGGAGCCTCGGCATCATAGGACAGCTCCCTGCGCAAGCGCTCCGCAAAGATCTCCGTCACCTGATCTTCCCCATGGGTCACAAAAACCTTTTGGGGCTTATCCCGGAAGGAAGCGGCCCAGGCCATCAAGCCCTGATTGTCCGCATGGCCGCTGACCCCCGGCAGGGTCTTAACCTGGGCCTTCACCTGAATGGTTTCCCCTAAGAGTCTTATCTCCTGGGCCCCGTCCACCAGAGCCCGCCCCGGCGTGCCCACTGCCTGATATCCCACGAAGAGAATCGTAGATTCCGGCCTCCACAGATTATGCTTCAGATGGTGCTTGATCCGTCCCGCATCGCACATGCCGCTGGCGGAAATGATCACCTTGGGCTCCTCATCGAAGTTAATGGCCTTGGAATCCTCGCTGGTGATGGAGGTCTTAAGTCCCGGAAAGCGAATGGGGTTGATTCCCTGGGCAATCAGCTTCTTGGCCTCCTCATCAAAGCAATCCTGATCATGCCTGTCAAAGATACTGGTGGCCTCTATAGCCAGGGGACTGTCGATATAGACGGGGAATCTGTCATGTCCCTTCACCCGCTTCTCTTCCTTGATCTGGCGGATAAAATAGAGCATTTCCTGGGTTCTTCCCACGGCAAAGGAGGGAATGACCACATTGCCTCCCCGATCCAGGGTCGTTTGGATCACCTCCGCCAAAGCCTTCACATAATCCGGTGCTGACCCGTGGCTGCGATCTCCGTAGGTAGATTCCATAATCACATAGTCTGCGGATTCCGGGTAGGTGGGATCCTGGATGAGAGGCTGGTGGACATTGCCGATATCCCCGGAAAATACTAATTTTCTTTGAACCTCCCCTTCGGTCAGCCACAGCTCGATGCTGGCAGAACCCAATAAGTGTCCTGCATCGATAAAACGAACCTCAATTCCAGGAGCCAGGGTCAATCTGCGACCATAGGGCTGGGCAGCCAGCTGCCGAATCAGCCCCATAGCATCCTCCATGGTATAAACAGGCGGTTCCTCCTCCCGGCCTGCTCTGCGATTCTTCCGATTCTTCCACTCCGCCTCAAACATCTGGATATGGGCACTGTCTCGCAGCATAATGCTGCACAGATCTGCTGTTGCCTCCGTCGCATAAACCGGTCCTCGAAAGCCATGGGCATAGAGGACCGGCAGGTTGCCGGAATGGTCAATATGGGCATGGGTCAGAAGAACAAAATCCAGCTGAGAAGCCGGAATCGGAATGGGCTGATTCACATAATCATCCGGTCCCTGCTCCATACCGCAGTCCACCAGGAACTTCTTGCCTGCTGCCTCCAGATAATAGCAACTTCCTGTCACCTCATGTGCTGCTCCCAGAAACATAAGCCTCATACTGTCAAAACCTCCCCTGCTGTCTCCGGCCTGCGTAAGTAGTATAAGCTCTTAGAGATTACGCAGGCCGGGGCCTTGCTCTTACTTAATTGTGATATTCTTCCCTCTCTTCTCCTTCCCTCTTCATTTCTTCTTATACTACACTAAGAATACGTCTGAGACAGAAGGAATGTTACACCTTGCAGATATCTTTTGATGAGCTTGGAACGACAGCCTTTCACACCTTGACTTTTTCTGCCTGCCGCCGGATAATAAAGCCAGTATATAGCTGGTTCCCTATCTTGCACTCCCCCACAGGCATGGATCCGCCGGATCCTCGCCTGCACTTAAGGAAAGGATGTTAGCCATGAAACATATCATACTTACCGGCGGCGGTACTGCCGGACATGTGACGCCCAATATTGCCCTGATCCCCGGACTTTGGGATCTGGGATACAGGATTTCCTACATTGGCTCCCACCAGGGCATCGAGAAGAAGCTGATCGAGGATATGGATATCCCCTATTATCCCATCTCCTCCGGCAAGCTTCGCCGCTACTTCAATCCAAAGAACTTCTCGGATCCCTTTCGCGTGCTGAAGGGTATCCAGGAGGCCAAGGCTCTGATGAAGGAGCTGAAGCCGGATGTGGTCTTCTCCAAAGGGGGCTTCGTCTCCGTTCCTGTGGTGCTGGCTGCCAAAAGCTGCAAGGTTCCGGTGCTGATCCACGAATCGGATATGACTCCGGGTCTGGCCAATAAGCTGTGCATTCCCTCTGCTTCCGTCATTTGCTGCAATTTTCCGGAGACCCTGGACCACCTTCCCAAGAAGAAGGCGGTGGTAACCGGTACCCCCATCCGCCGGGAGCTCATGTCCGGCGACAAGGCTGCCGCCTTGCACTTCTGCGGATTTACCCCGGACAAGCCGGTTATCCTGGTCATCGGTGGCAGCCTGGGTTCTGTAGTAGTCAATGATGCGGTTCGCCATATCCTGCCGGACCTTTTGGAGGACTTCCAGGTAATCCACCTCTGCGGCAAAGACAAGCTGGATCCCTCTCTCCAGCACCTGCAGGGTTATGCCCAGTTCGAGTATATCAAGAAGGAGCTGGCGGATCTCTTCGCAGCCGCCTCCCTGGTCATCTCTCGAGCCGGTGCCAATGCCATCTGCGAGATCAGTGCCCTGGCCAAACCCAACCTCCTGATCCCCCTGTCGGCCAAAGCCAGCCGGGGAGACCAGATCCTCAACGCCCGCTCCTTTGAAAAGCAGGGCTACAGCATGGTATTGGAGGAAGAGGATCTGACCCATGAGACCCTCCTTGCTGCTATCCACTGCCTCTATGAAAATCGCCAAACCTACCGATCCGCCATGGAAAATAGCAGTCATACCGATGCTGTGAAAACCATCCTGGCTCTCATCCAGGAATACCAAAAGCCCTCCGGGGAATCCCTGTAGGATCTGCCCTCCGACACGGGCTACAGGATTTCCCGCAATTTGCTGCTGAAATTTTGGCGAAGCCAGCTCTTAGCGCGGCAGTGCTTGACTCTTAGATTGCCATCCGAGATTCTCAGCTGCTGCGCTGTTTCCTTCAGGGAGAAGCCTCCTACATCCAGGTATAGGATGATTCGATACCACTCCGGATTCTTCTCCTGCAGTTCCCGGAAGACCCTGTGGCCGAACTCCCTTAGCTCCATCTGCCGATCCAATCCCTGGTTGGCAAGCTCCCACTCTATTTCCTTCCCATCACCGGCGCCGGACAAGATGCCCCGGGAGCTGTCTTCCGGAGGAATCATGCCCGTCATTGCCTCCTGGTCTGTCTGGCGCTTCCTTCTTCTTTGGTAGTCGATAGCCGTATTCTCTGTCACCACCTCCAGCCAGGCTTTCAGCCCCTCCTCCCTGATATGATCCATGCGCTGATGCAGCTTCAGGAAGACCTCATGGCAAATATCCTGGGCCAAATGATAATCGTGAATGATGCTATTTGCCACACAATGAACCAAATCCACATATTTGCGATAGATATTCTCAAACTCTGCTCTGTCCATACATCCCCCCTCTGGTGTCAGGACAGCTGCTGAGCTACTTTATCCAGGATCTCCTGCTTGGCCTCCTCCGTCAATTCTCCCGGCTTCCAGGTCACTCCCGCCTGATCCCCTTGGTATCTGGGAATCAGATGCATATGGAAATGGAAAACCGTCTGACCGGCAGCCTCTCCATTGTTTTGTACCAGATTAAATCCGTCACAGGAAAGCGCCCGACTCATGGCAGTTGCCATCTTCTTCGCCAAAAGCATGGCCTTGGCTGCCAGTTCCTCCGGAATCTCATAGAGATTGGCATAATGCTGCTTGGGCAGGATCAACGCATGTCCCTTGGTAGCCGGACCAAGATCCAGAATCACTCGAAAATTCTCATCCTCATACAAAGTTGCCGATGGAATCTCCCCATTTGCTATGCTGCAAAAGATACAATCCATTCTTATACACCTCTCTTTCTACATTCGCTGCGGTGGCAGTATCAGTCGCCATAAATCTGTGAGCCGCAGGCGATCCCTCTTCCCAGCCGTAACAGGAAGGTCAAACCTGCTCCTGCCAGAAATCCTCCCAAATGAGCCATGGCGTCTACCCCCGATGACTGAAATCCTACCATCAGTGACAGAACTGCCATGAGCAGGACCCGGGGCAGGCTGAGATCCTCCAACCGTCCCCTGTGGAGCAGGAGCAAAACCACGAGCCCTCCCAAAAGGGCGAAGATGGCACCGGAAGCTCCGGCCGACACCACCTCTTGTCCCTTCCCAAGCTGGGTCCAATAGGAGAAAAGGCTGGCCAGAAAGCCACCCAGGAGATAGAGGATCAGATATCGCACCTTTCCCAGGAAACGCTCCATATAATCCCCCAGGAAAAAAAGCAGAAGCATGTTGTTCAGCAGATGCTGCAGTCCAAAATGCAAAAACATGCAGGTGAAGAGACGGTAATATTCCCCCTGCTGAATCAAGGGCGTATAAGCAGCCCCCCATCGGATCATATGTGCCGTATTCTCCGAGCCGCCGGTTAGCTCCAACAAAAAGAAAATCATAAGATTGGCTGCTACCAGCAGGTAATTCACTATGCTCTTCTGCGGGCGTTTTCTCATCCTGTCGATGATGTCTTCCTTGGGATCGTATTGCATGCTGCCTCCTCCTCTAGCTGGCTGCCGTACGGGGCTTGACCAGAAAGCCAGCTGCTCCGCACTTCGTGCTCTCGCAGCTGCCGCCTCTATTCGCATTCCGCCCTCCCGGGCTCCATGCTCATATCGGCTTGCCCGTCCGATATCCATGCTTCGGTGCATGTCCCTCACGGGACTAGCTTCGCGTCGCAAGCATGCCCCTCAGCCTGGCTGCCGTACGGGGCTTTCTTTATTATACTACCACTGGAAGGTGTACGTCAAATCAGCGAAGCGGATTTGGTCGCCGGGGTGGAGGGGGAATTGGTGACCGGCTTCCAGGGGGACTTGGTTGAGGTAGGTGCCATTTTTGGAATTGATATCCTGGAGGCAGTAGGTTTCCCCATTCCAGGTTAGGCGGGCGTGGATCCGGCTGACGGCAGGGGAGTGGAGCTGGATGTCTACGTAGGATCTCTGCTTGCCCAGGAGGTAACTGTGTTTGTCTAAGGAAATGATTTCCCGGGCGGCGGGGGAGATGGCGGGGGAATCGGTGAGGGGGATCAGACGTGCTTTTTCCTTCCATCTTCCCGCCTCCTGGTTCAAGGCAGCCAGGCAGATCGTTTCCTCTTCCCTGTCTGGGTCTGTTCTCCTTTCTTCCTCCGGAAATTCTTTTGCGAATTCCTGGGGCCTTTCCCTGGGCACTTCCTTTTCCTCTTCTTCCCGGGACATAGAAAGATAGCGATCCATTGCTTCTTCCCCTTCTCTGGCCTCTCGGCGAGCCTTACCCAGGAGACTGAGCAGCAGCAGAAGACCTGCAGCCCCAGCTGCGGCAAAGCAGGGAAGGCGCAGCTTCCCCTGCAGGCAGATTCCTGCAGGAATTCCTGCAAGCCCTGCCATAATTCCTGCATAAAATAAAACCCTTCTGGGATTCCATTCCCCCTTTTCCCCAGGGGCTTCCGGCTCAAAGAAGGAATTCAAAACTTCCTGTCTCACCGCAGCCGCCTCTTTGTCCTCTCCAGGCGGCGCCTCCTCCGGCGGAACCTCCTGTCTGGAAAGACCTGCCCGATGAACCAACTCCGCCAAAAGCTCTGCCGTTACCGCCTCCTCTGTGCATTTTTGATAAAAGAGATATCCCAGCATCACGGCTTCTCTGTCTGTATGATCCAGCTTGGGAAGCAGATATTCACTCAGCTCCCTCAGCTGCTGCTGAAAGGTTTCTTCCTGCCCGGGATAGTAACAAAACCACAGCCGATGGTCTGCCAGGTCCAGATAGATCAGCTCCGGTTTCAATCGAAGACCATTCAGATCCAAGAGGTAATTTCTTATATTTTCCAAGGCCTCCAAGAGCTGGGTCAGGATCATTTGCAGCATTTCCCGGTCTACCTGCCGATGTTCCAGTAAAAGCTGCAGGGGCTGTCGAGAGGTGATCTCATAATAAAATAGGATGTTCTGATCCATCTGCTGGATCTTACAGGGCAGAAATCCTGCGATAGCATTGCCCAGGAGCATCCGTACCTGATAGGAGGCCGGGTCCGGCGTCTGTCCCCCGGAGAGGATCAGGTAATTGTGATAAATATCCCTTCTGTATTCGATTTTCATAAGATCTTACCTCCCTTGTTCCCCTAGGTTCCGCTTCCTGTCAATCCTTGCAAAGCCCAAAGCCCACGCAGTGCCTCCACCGGCCGAACCTTATCTGCCTGGGCCTTCACCTCCAACTTCCAGAGAGGATAATCCGCCCCATAGACGACCTGACAGCCGGAGGCAGTCAAAGTGACGGATATACTGGGGCGGTTACCGGGCATAACCTGCTCGTCTGCCCGTTTGCCGGCCTTCTCCTCCACAAGCTCCTCTGCCTTCTCTCCCCATGGGATTCTCCCATTTCCCAGCAATACCGCTTCATAGGCTCCTGCGGTATACCAGACCCTGTTATGGACATAAAAAGTACCTAACAGCAATAAAGCCGTCAGCAAAATGGCGATGGGCAGAAGAATTGCCGCCTCCGGCATATAACTTCCCTTCTTCCAATGCATGTCTTTCCTCCTAAACAGGCCTTTGTGGAACAGGCCTTTATAGATGCCGGAACTCTCTCAGAATAAAAGCTCCCCATAAAAAGGGAACAAAGGGGAGCTCCTTCTTCCTCCGGCGGGTCAGCCAAAGGAGAACACAGGCTCCAAAGGCCAGCCAAAGAGCCTCCACCAGAATCTGAAGGATGGGGAAGAAACCCAGCCAGATTCCTCCCGTCCAGACCACCCATCCGTCTCCCAATCCGATCTTTCCCTGGGTCGCCCTGCTCAGACAGAGCAAAAGGAGGCCGGGAAGCATGAAAAAGAAGAGATTCCACAGGGAACTTTCCTTCCACAAAAGCTGCCACAGAGCTCCCGCCAGACCGGTAAGAAGGGTGAACCAGGGAAGGATTTCTTGTTTTCGCAGGTCCGTGACACTATTGACTGCCAAAACCAGCAGGGTAACCCCTTCCCCCAGGCTCATGATGCGGCCTCCAAAGCCTGGCAGCGGCTGCAGCAGGACAAGCCCTCCAGCTCTGACTCCTCCTTGAGAACCACGCTCCGCTTCAAGCCGCTGCACTCCAGGGAATTATGGTAGCGGTCCCCCTGTTCCGTGATATAGAGGAGGCTCTTTTTTCCCTCCTTCCCCACGCACTTCTCACAGGCCTTATAACGTTTTCCCCCTGCATTTCTTCTGCTGCCCACCAGGCTGGCGGATACCTGCTGAATGCTTAGAGACAGATGGCTGCACCGGGAGGTGGTATGATAGACACTCTCCCATTCTGTCACATAAACCATGCGGCGGTTCGAGGAAGTGGAATCCGCAATCTCCTCCCCTGTTCTTCCCCTCCAGGGACGTACCCTGGCCTTGACCGCAATCCGGATGCCCGGAAAGGGAAAGGGCAGCCACAGGGGATGGTAGGTTTCCGTGGAAGTTTTCTCCACCATGGCTTCCCCGAATCGGTCAGAGCTGATGCCGGCGGCAGCGGCTCCATACATTCCCATCTTTTCCGCCTGCACCTGCACCTCCACCATATTCTTCACATAGATCCCATAGACATCCATAAGGCCGATGAGACTGATGAACATCAGGAAAAAGAGGGGAATGACCCATGCAGCCTCCGGCGTCAGACTGGCCTTTGAGATTTTGAAGGTGCACAAGGCTGCCCTTTTATCGGACCAATGCCTGCTTCTTTCGGGAAAAAGAAGGTCTGTTCTGTTCTGCGCAGTATCCGGAAGAGAGTATATTTCACTCCTGTTATTAGAAATCTTTGTTTTCCTTGTCAGATAAAAGGACACCCTTATGCACCTCCCTTATTGTTTGGAACTTCCCGAACCCAAAGGTCATTTCATGTCATATCCATAGCTTCTGCTGATAGAAAAGCTGGTTTTTTCTATCTCGGCTGTCAGGCAAAGCTCTGCTGCGTCCACGCAGGAATCCAGGCAAAACCAGGACTGCCCCTCCCGGATTCTCATATCATATTCCACCAATTCCATGGCCGACTGAGCCAATGCATCCTCTCCCTTACCAAAGAGCAAAATGCGCAGATACCATGGATAATCCAGCCCATCGCCGGAGGGACCTTCCGAATCCATCACCTCTCTTACCTGGGCCAGACTGTTCAGGGACAGCTGCCAGGAGGCATCGTCTTTAAATAAGGGAATCTTACCCCCCTCTAAGAGTTTCCGCAGATCCAGCAGACTTTCGCCGAATGCCCAGCAGCCCTTCAGGATCAGGGAAATCAGCTGAGCAGCTTCCGGAATCAGCAGGAAGCTGCTGATGGTCAAGGCCATGGCATCTGCCTGGGCAGACTTGGTGGGGCTGGTATAGAGATAGGCAAAATTCAATGCCTCCCGCAGGAGGAGCAGCTGGTTCAGCACACTCTTCAGGTTCTCCAGGTCACTGCTTTTCCCGCCCAGAGCATATTCCACCTGATAACGAAGACCCTCTGCTTCTTCCTGGCTGGTATAACAGGGGAATACTTCCACCAGGTATTCCAGGAGAAGCAATTTACTCTGGGCTGTGCTGTTGGCCTTTGGCAGCAGCCCCATGCCCTGCTGCAGCTGTCTCTCATGAAGTCTTTTTTCTCCGCTGTCCAGGACAGCTGTAGACAGACCGGCAGGATCCGGAATGACCAGGCTAAGAATACCCAGACTCCGCAGCTGCTGGATCACCCCAATAGGATTCACAAAATCAGCCGGCACCTCCGCAGGGGTCTGATCTTCTGCCTGGCCATTATCCTGTGACTCCCCGGCAGCCGCCGCCAGCTCCTTTTGCCGCTCATATTCCTCCTGCAGACTCTCCAGATCCTGGGCTTCGTATTGGGTCACCTGACTTTGGGCGCTTTCCCCTCTTTCCTGCAGCTGCTGGCTGAGCCATTGAAGCCCGGATATACCCAGCCGCTTTTCCATAGTCTGACACACTTGTCTGCGAAAGGCTGCCCCCTGGTTGTCTGTCGCCAGCACATACCCTGTCATGGTTTTTTCCTGCAGGCTAAGTCCAAGGAGTCCCTCCGGATCCACAACCTCCTGGGCAATCTCATAGACCTCCCGGCACATTTCCTCTGGCTTTAGGTTCTTGCTCCCATATCCTCCTTCCAGAAAAAGCAGGCCGAAGCTGTCATAGAGCTCCCGATCATATCCGGCGAACAGGGAATATAGGCCCTGCTCCATGCCGCAAGCCAAAGCTGTTCTCCCTGCTGCCAGACGGGCGGAATGAAGACCCGTTATCACCAGGGACAAGACTACAGACATGACCAGGCAAAGGTATAAGGTCATACTTCCCTGTCTCATAGATGCCCTCCTCCCCGGGGCTGCAGCCCTGGTAACAGCTGGAGCCCCTGTAACCGTTTCACCTCTTTGTCCCATCAAATACTATTGCTCTGGTTCGTGATCTTGGACAGGATGTTCTTGACCAGGCTGGTAATCTGCTTTTTGAATAGCACAGCCAGCGTAACGCCGATCAGAACCAAAAGCACGATTTCCACCACAGCCACTGCATCCTCTTCCATCAAAAATGCTTTGATTTCCCTCATCTCCCTCACCTCCTTTCACGGGGCATGCCTGCTCACGGTGCTTTCTTCTCACAGGGTGCCTCCCAGGGATAAAAGAGCCGGTGCCATGACCAGGATCAGCACCACCACCAACATCATGCTCATGGGAACCATTAATTTGACTGCTGCCTTGTCTCCTGCGGCCCTGGCATTTCTCTTTCTGGCCGCAAAGGCAGCCTGGGCCTCCTGGCCCAGAAGTTCCGCCAGCCCCTTTCCCCCTTTGCTCAGATTCTGAATCAGGAGAACCGAAAGATTCTTGTAGGAGGCCAGGCCGACTCGGTTTCCCAGGCGCTCATAGGCCTCCTGCTCTGGGATCCCCCTCTCCATGTCATACCAGGTACGGGCAGCCTCCTCATAAATCCACCTTTTTTTGGATCTTTTCCTTCTCCCTTGTTCTGCCCGGTAGGCCAAAGTCAGGCGCTCAAAGATCTTCCGCATGGTCAAACCGGCACTCAGGAACATCTGCATCTTGCCCACCAGCTCCGGATATTCCCTCTGCATCTCCTCCTGCCTTTTTTGCTTCTCCTGCTCCTTCCTGCGATCTCCGGCCATCACATACAAGCCCCCCAGGAAGACAGAAGCCAGGGAAAGCAGAAGTCCGGTCCCCTCGGGTTTGCGGCTCCATTGTATCTTCTGACCCTTCCACTCCTCCGGCAGCTGATAGCTGTCATCGGCATTCTCCTGATTGAGCTCCTTCAAGGCCTCCCTCAGCTGATTTTCCAGGCTTTGGGAGGCAGCCCTGGGATAAACTACAATCCTTCGCTGATAGTCCAGGGTCTGATCCTGCAGGGTCAGAAGAGCCTCCAGCAAAACCTCTGTTCCGGATTCCTCCGCTGCCTCTCCCACTGCCCCTTCCCAGTCCAATACCTCCGGCCGGTCGCTGTTCCATTCCACCGTAATGGGAGAATCTGCAAAGGAGGTGGGCAGATTCAGGTTCCGGTCTACATGGGTCAGAGACTTGTTCTCCCCCAGAATCAGCTGATCCAGCTCCTCCCTCTTGTCCTGGAGCAGCTTCCTGGCCGTCTCCTGGTCATATTGGACTTCCGGCACCTCCACGACAAGATCCGCCCTTTGTCCATCCTCGGTCTCAGCCTGCAGCTCCACTTGGCGGCTGCCCTCTCCATAGGCCTGTTTTTGCAGCCGGGTCAACTGGTGACGGGAGTCCTGTGCCTCCTCCCCTATGGTCCATAGCAGACCCAGGAGGCCTCCGGCAAGAACCAGGATAAAAATCTTTTTTTCCACCCTTCTTCTGCGAAAGAGAACCAGGGAAGCCACCAAAAAGACGGCCGGTATCACCACGACCATATCCTACACCTCGATTCTGACCAGCCTGCGTCCCAGGACGAAGGCTCCTGTGTAAATAGCCAGACAGACCGTCATGAGAAGAATGCCCAGGGCATTTCCATACAGTCTCTCCATAAAACCGGAAAAGGTAAACCGCAGATATAGGATAATACCCGCCGGCATCAGACTCATAAAGTTCTGTTCGTACCTCTTGGAAGCAATCACCGTATCGATTTCCTGCTTGGTATCAATTTTTTCACAGAGGGTCTTCCAGGTATCCTGCAAAACTGCGGAGAGATTGCCCCCGGTTCGTTTGGCCACCTGCAGCATTTCACCAAAATTCTGAATGTCCTCAATGCCGCTTCTGCGGCCCAGCTCCAGGAAGAGACTCTCCACAGGAATCTGCAGTCCCATCCGCCGGATCATCTCCGTCAGCTCCTGAACCAGAATATCCTCCCGCCCATATAGCTTTTCCAGATCCTTTCTGGCACTGCGAAGGGCATTTTCCACCGAATATCCAGCCCGCAGACCCATCTGCAGAGAGGAAAGAAATTCCTTAAAGTGATAATGAAGCAGGCGTCTTTTTTCCTCCAGAAGGGTCTTCCTGCGTTCTCTCACAAAAAAGAAGGCAATCACCGCCGCCAAAGGCCAGCCCCAAAGGGTATGATAGCAAATCCATACCACAAAGCAGCCCACTGCCGCCCCCTCCGACAGGTAGAGAAGCCATTGACCCGGAGTAAAGGAATAGACATCATACTGGAGACTGCTGCCCTTTGCCCTGGCTGCCCCTGGATTGCCTTCCCTTTCACCCTTGCTCTTTTTCCTTCTTTTCCTTTCTTCCATAGTATCTCTCCAGCTTCTCCCTCCTGCGCAGAGGATTTCGACAGACCAATCGGCCCCTTTCATCCCGGCTGTAGAGGGTCTGAATCTCCACCTCTTCCCCCTGCATACCGGTAATCTCCCCAATCTCCTCCACCATCCGTTTTCCCTTCTTGTCTCGTGTCAAATGCACTAAGATCTCCACACCGGAGGCAATCTGACGGCGAATGACAGGAACCGGAAGGTCTATTCCCATCCGAACCATCATTTCCAGCCGACCGATCATATCTCTCACACTGTTGGCATGGGCACTGCCCAGGCTGCCGCTGTGTCCCGTATTCAGACAGGCCAGGAAGTCCTCTGCCTCTGCGGACCGAACCTCCCCGATAATGATACGGGAGGGCCGCATCCGCAGGGCTGTCTTGATCAGATCACGGATGCTAATCTCATGACTTTCCTCCAGATTGGCTGCCTTGGCCTCCAGACGCACCAGATTCTCAATCCCCTGAATCTGCAGCTCCGCATTATCCTCTATGGTAACCACCCGCTCCCGGGAGGGAATAGAATTGGACAGGGCATTCAAGAAGGTGGTCTTGCCGGTGGAGGTCCCACCTCCCACCAAAATCGTATAAGAAGCCTCTACCAGCTCCTGGAGGAATTGGGCAGCCTGGGGAGGAAGACTTCCCAGGCTCACCAGCCTGTCCATGGTAATGGCCTCCTTGGGAAACTTGCGAATGGTCAGCACCGGTCCGTCCAGGGCCACCGGCGGCATCACAATATTCACCCGAGATCCGTCCTCCAGGCGGGCATCTGCGATGGGCCGCTGTTCATTCACCACCCGATTGCACTTCCCGGCAATCTGCTGGATCACGTCCCGGAGGCGGTCCTCCGACCGAAAGGACTTGCCCCATTTCGTCAGGCAGCCCTCCCTCTCTATGAAAATATCCCGATAACCATTGACCATGATCTCCGTGATACTGTCATCCTCCACCAGCTCCTGGAGGATATCCAGCTTCCGCACGGAATAGAAGAGCATTTTGCGCAATTCCTCCTTCTCCCGCAGGGTCAGGAGGAACTCCCTGCCCTTGGCCGGAACCAGATCATCGATCTCCTCCAGGATCTCCTCATCCCTCAGTTCTCCCCGTCCCTCTAACCGAAGAAGGAGGTCCTCCCTGATAGGATCAAAGTAACCCCCCAGGCAGGGGCTTTCAAAGCAAGCATTCATGGCGGCTCCTTTCTCAAGAGCTGACGGACATAATCCCCCAACTCGCTCCAGACCAAATCCTCTATATATCCCTTTCCGCTTCGACTGGTGCTGTGGTAGGGAAGCTTAATCTTCTGGATTTTATCCAGAATGGTCTGATACTCCCAGATCCGCAGCAGATTCTCGAATTGGGCCAGCTTGGCTGCAGACACGGCATCCCCCCGCACCGGCAGGTAGATGCGATGGCAAATATCCAGAATCTGACAGATGTCCTGGACCCCGTCTCCCAGATCCAGAATCAATATCTCATAGGTGCTGTTACCTATGATTTCCCGAAAGAGACCAATCCACTCAGCTGCTGCAGTTGATTGAATATCCAGAGGAGACAGAGCCGGAGGCACATAATCCAGATTCTGCAGGGATTGAACCATAGCTCCCAGCCGGTGGATCACATTGGCATTTTCCCGGCGGACATAGTAGAGCAGGTCTCCCAGATTCCTCTCATAGGTCTCCCCCAGCAGCTGCTCAAAGCCGGAATAGGACTCCAGATTCAGGTAGAGGGTTGCCTGCTCCCGGGCCAGAATCTGTCCCAGGGTCAGGGCAAAGGAGGTCTTCTGGGTCCGCCCCACGGGGCTATAGACACCGATGATGCGGGTATTTCTCTTGGAAATGGGCAGATAGTCGGCCAAAACTTCCTCGGCTCCATAGCAGTCCATCACCTCCCGAACCACCTGGTCCGAGGACTGGTACTTGTAGATACTGGGATATTGGTCCAGCTCCGGGTGAGGAGCCCCCTCCGTCAAGATCAGCAATTTGCCCACCTGCAGATGACGAACCTCCTCGCACATGGCCTTATCCGAGATCAGCAGGATCTCTATGGGCTGATTCTTGGCAGATTGACAGAGAGTCTCCACGGAGGTAAAGGCCTGAACCTCAAAGGGCAGATTCCGTCTCTGGTTCAGATATTCCATGAAATGACAGGCATATTCCACCTCCAGATCACAGACGGCAAATATATTCTTCTTTCTCTGCTTCAATAAACACCTCCCATCCACAACAGAACCCCCATCAGGATGGGAACGGAAAAATGCAGATGCTCCGCCCCCTCCCCGGCGCTGCGGTAAGGTTCTCTGATGCCTGTTGTGAAATATTTTCTGATATAATCGGTAAAATAGAGCAGACGCGACAGCCAGCTGCCGCAGATTGACAGGATTGCGACGGAGAAGATTGCTCCGAAGAGAAAAGACCAGAAGATACAGGGCAGGATGGCCTCCCGGCCCATGATTCCCCCCAGAACGGATAATAGCTTAATATCTCCCGCCCCCAACATGCGGAAGCGAAAGAAGATCCAAAGGATCAAAAGGGGAAGGCTAAAGCCCGCCACATAGGCCAGGGCTCCCCGCCCTCCTGGGTGAAAAAACTGGTAGCAAAAGCCCAGGATCCCGGCCACCAGGATCCAGCCGTTGGAAATATGCTGGGATTTAAGATCCATCCCCACAGCTCCCACCGCCACCCAAAGAGCCAGGCAGCCAGGCAGAGACACAGACATACAGACGCCCCCTCCCTCTATTCACCATAGAAATGATAAAAGGCAAAAAAACAAACAAGGGAAAACAAAAGAAAGCAAAGTCAGAAAAGAAAAAGCAAGTTTCTCAAAAGAATTGTTATCTGCTCATTTCAGAAGTGTAATTAAATATAGTGCTATTATAACACCCATTTATGATTTGTCCATAGAAATCCCAAGGAAAAAAAATATTTGTAACATTCCCACAAAAAACAGGATGACATTTGTGCACTTTGAAAGCCCCGGCCACTTTCCTCCTGTCTCCTGAGGCTTGACGCAAGGAGCCGGGGGGTGATCCCACCCCCCGGCTCCTCCATCCCTGCTAAAACAGGCTTGCTATACTTGAAAGTGATTTGATTCCGGAAAATGTCATAAATACCGTTACCACCAAACACAATATCGTCAGCCAGATCGGATGCCTGTAGTCTCCTATAATGGATTTCTTTTTGAGTGCTAAAAGCATAATGATCAAGGTGACCGGCAGCACCAGTCCGTTCAGTGCTCCGGTAAGGATCAGCAAGCCCGCCGGCTTTCCCAGGAAGAGGAAGATCAGGCCGGAAAGCAGGATGAAGACGATACTCAGCTTACTTCGGTGATTTTCTATGGTTTCTGAAAAAGGAGCCAAAAAAGACATAGACGTATAGGAAGCTCCGATCACAGAGGAAACAGACGCAAACAGCATAACGATACCAAAAAACTTATATCCTACCGTGCCTGCTGCCTGAAGAAAGGCATCCGCAGCCGGATTATCCGGATCAAGAGTGATTCCCTTTGATACCACGCCCAGGATTGCCAGGAACAATAAGATTCGGATCAGATTGGCCACGACGATCCCTATGATTGCCGACTTGTCCATCTGCTTCAGATTGTCTTTGCCGGAGATTCCCCCCTCCAGCAGCCTGTGACCTCCGGCAAAGGGATGGTAGCCACCGACTGTTCCGCCGATCACTGTCAATATAGCCATAAAGGGTATGGTCTCCGGCTGCAGGGTTCGGTAGAGTGCCTCGCCTACAGGGGGCTGCGTGGATATGGCTACAAAGGCAATAAGCAGGATCATCCCCACTCCCAGTATCTGAGTCAGCTTATCCATCGCTTTTCCGGCTTCCTTCGACAGAAAAATGGCCACCGAAAGAAAGATCGAGAGGATGGTTCCTATTCGGATATCGATCCCAAAAATAACATTCAGACCCAGGGCACATCCGGCTACATTTCCTATGTTGAAGATAAAGCATCCGGCTACAATCAGAAAGGTCAGGACATATCCAAGTCCCGGAAAAACCATATTGGCGATTTCCGGTCCCTTACGTCCCGAAACGCCGATTACCCTCCATACCGTGATCTGGACAACGATAGACATGAGAACAGCCACAAGAATCACAAAACCAAAGGTTCCCCCCAGTTCTTCTGTAAATGTGGCACTCTGTGTTAAAAAGCTAGGTCCCACCGCTGCCGTTGCCATAAGAAAGGCGGCGCCAAGTATGACTGACAGGTTCTTTTCCCCCTGTTTGTTCTCTCTTTTCTCCATGTCGATCCCCCCTTATACCAAGGTGACCGCATGAAGGGGGCATAGCTGCTGGCATACCCCACAGCCGTCACATTTTGCCGGGTCGGCAAACCGCGCTCCCTCCTTTTCGCTGATGGCGCGATACATACATATTTTCTGACAAAGGCCGCAATTCGAACAGGCATGGGCATCGATCCGGGCATGCTTTGCCGGAAGCTTGGCCAGCTCTTCCACGGTTGTGATATCTTTTAAAGCGATTCCTCTTATCTCATCAAAGGACTGATATCCTTTTTCATCCATCCACTGATTCAGGTCGTTTATGATCTTCGTGATTCTTTCATATCCGTTCCACATAAGGGCGGTACACAGCTGAACTGTTGTTGCTCCCAGCATAATATACTCTATCACCTCATGATAGCTATTTACCCCTCCTACAGCCGAAATCGGAAGATCTACCTTCTTTGCCACTTCCGAGAGGTGACGCATAACGATGGGTTTGATGGCTGGTCCTGTATATCCCCCATAACCGCACAGATAGGGCTTGCCGGTCTCAATATCCACACCTGCAAAGGATCTGACCGAGTTGCTTATGGTGAGTCCGTCCGCACCTGCCTCCTTGGCGGCCTGGGCGATTTCCACCATATCGGCAACGTTAGGAGTCAGCTTCACGGTAAAGGGTATCTTAGCCGCACTGCTTCCTGCCTTGACCTGCTGATAGGTTCTGTCCGCACTTTTTCCGATATGCATCCCTACGGTGGAAGCAGGCATGGGACAGGAAACATTCAGTTCCAGAAGATCTGCCATACCTGTAGATTGAATCTCTTCCACAAGCTTTGCCGTATCCTCCGGATCCGGCATGGCCAGAATACTGATATGCATGGTGGCGCCGCCTTCTTTGGCAATGGCAAGCTCCCTGGTAAGCCATTCATCTCTGGTCATTGTGGTAAAAAGCTCAAGATTGATCTGACCGATGGGCTTTCCCTGGTACCGATGCATAAAAATTCGCCCGTTACAGGGATGGGCGGCCCAGTCCTGTTTGGGTCCGATGGTCTTGGGAATCACCCCTCCTATCCCTGCCTGCGCCGCCAGCTTCATGCCCTCTCCGTCCCATCCCGGCGTTGCAGACGCAAGAACCAGCGGATTACGATAATTCACACCACAGTAATTTACAGTTAAATTTGCCATACATTTACTCTCCCTCTGATCTTATTCCTTGGCCAAGCCTTGGCTTTCCTGAAGTTTTTTCACGAGTAAGAGTTTAGCACAGCATTTTCCGTCAAGTCATTAGTACATAGTCCCAATCGATTTTTCTAAATTCTGTTTCAAGAGTCTAAACAGCCATCCTTTTCGGTCTAATCAGCCACCCTTTCACGGATCCAGCTTTAACTGACGTATTTTCAGGCACAGCTGCAGATCAAATAAGACCTCCGGAGAGGACAGACGAATCCCC
This sequence comes from Lachnospiraceae bacterium, assembly GCA_963661545.1. Classification (GTDB taxonomy): domain Bacteria; phylum Bacillota; class Clostridia; order Lachnospirales; family Lachnospiraceae; genus Scatomonas. Next base: position 45,821 of record CAVLCU010000001.1, read on the forward strand.
AGAAGGCTTTCGATCTTGTCCAGCCTGTAGATAATGGAATTTTTGTGAACATACATTTCTCCTGCGGTTTTTCTTAGATTCATCCCATTCTTAAAATACGTTTCTAAGGTATCCAGGAGTATGCCGTCGTTTTTCTCATCATAGGCTTCCAGTGGCTTCATGTATGTATCGTAAAATACTTTCATTGCCCGATCCTGCCTTAATTTTCCGATAAAGGTCAAACAGCCCAGCTGTTCAAAACAGAAAACACACTCTTTTTCTTTTCTGTTCAGATGTTCTCCTGCAGTCATTGCCTGATCTGCTTCTTCATAGCTTTCCGGGATTTCTTCCAGTCTGTTTTTTACCAACCCCATACCTGCGGTAAAATCCACCCTTCGAAAGGTTCTTTTTAAGCTTTTTATCGTAAGATAGAGAATATTTCGGAGTCTTTCTCTGTCATTGTCCCCCTGTATTTGCATCAGTCCTATGATTTTCACACCACTGGTCGTGATCAGATTGCCCATACGAGCCTCATCGATCCGCTGCAAAAGCTCTATCATCATATCCGCTTTCATTTTTTGGATGGAAGATTCAGAAAGCGCAGAATATTTCTGTTCAAAATCATGGATACCCAAGACAAATACGCAGCTTGGCTTCATAAAATCAAAGCCGGTAAACCTGCCTCTTTTGAGGATGATTTCCTCGTCTGTATATCTCTGGGAGAGCAAATCATCTAAGAGCTGTTCTCGAACCTTCCTGTCCCTGTACAGGGTTTCCTGCTCCTTGAGGAGCTCCACAGCGATCAGCGTGCCCGCCTGTTCATAAGAAATACGTTCCTGATCATTGATTTCCTTTTCGCTTTTACAGAGAAAGTAGGCAAGATGGTCTTTTTGTGCAAATAGGGGTATGCATAAAAGCTCTTCCCCCTTTGACCCAAAGATCTGATTGCACTTATTCTTTTTCATTCTTCGAAGCGTTGTGACCGAAAAATGAAAAGACCGAATCGTTTGGAGAAAATCATTCAGGTCTCCTTGCTTGTCTTTCGCCATGGATATGCCAATCACATATCCCTTGGGACTTACGACTGCCGCACCTCCTCCTGCTATTTGGCTTAAAAAGGCACATATGCCCTCAATCCCCTTTCCCTCCACAATGACCTGCAAAAGCTTTTCATGCAGCTCCTCATTCTGTCTCAGCATACCTACCTGCCACCTGGTAATATGATCCAGTATGGGAACGATACAGTCCATGTAGGGAAGATCAGCGGGAAGAATGAAAAGCGGAAAATCAAGCGCATTGGCCCGGTCAAGCATTTCTTTGGGAACCTCTTGCAGATATTCTCCCGGCTTTATCGCAATTCCTGCCGCATCCTTTTCTTTGAGTGCATTCAGCAGTTTTACACCGTTTTTGGCGGTCCGAAAGGAGTATCCTGAAGTAAATAAGAGTTCCCCTCCGTGAAGCCACCGCTGGACATCCGGCACCTCCTGTATATTGGCGGAGGTCAATTTCCTGTTGATTCCTTTTTCCCCCGCCGCCAATTTTGCCCTTGAAAAGGGATAGATTTTCATTGCGTCCCTAACTGATATCCCGGCCATATTTCACCCCATTGCATTTCCCTGTGTTTTTGTTTATGATGGTAGACATATCAAACCAGGAGGTTCCTTCCCATGCCCACCCCCCCTATGAGGCTCTCTCTATCCGGCGCCCAGCTAAAATATCTGGCCTGCGCAGCCATGCTGGCAGACCACCTGTCCAAGGTCATCCCCCTGCCCCAGACCTTAAGCTTCTTCCTCAGCGGACTTCTGGGACGGATCGCCTTCCCCATCTTCTGTTTTCTGCTGGCGGAGGGCTTTTTCTATACTCACAGCCGGAAATGCTATATCCGCAACCTCCTGCTTCTGGCCCTGGTCTCGGAGCTTCCCTTCGACCTGGCCCTGCACCAAACCCTGGCGAAGGCTCCCCTGCTGATAGAATTCTCCCAGCAAAATACCTGCTTTACCCTCCTGTTGGGGCTTCTTCTCTTCTCCTGCCTGGACCGGATCCGGCAGCTGGCCATCTCCTTGCTCTTGTCACGGCTTCTGCAGGGCGCAGCCCTTCTTCTGGTCTGCGCTGCCGCCTGGATCCTTCATACCGACTACGGTCCCTGGGGCATTCTCTGCCTGGCCGCCTGCTATCTCCTGCGAAAGAATCCCCCTTTCGCCGCCTTCTGGAGCTGCCTGCTCCTGAATCTGGATGGCCTGGCAGACTTCCAGGCTACCTGGATCCTGGCTCCGGAAAACTGTTTCAGTTCTCCCGGTGCCTTCCTGGCTCTGATCCCCCTGTCTTTCTACCAGGGAAGCCGGGGAAAACAGGTCAAATACGGCTTCTACCTCTTCTATCCCGGCCACCTGCTTCTCCTCTTCCTCCTTAGCCTGCTTCTGGGCGCAGGAGCCGCCTAAAGACAGAAGCAAGCCTCCCGGACGGCTCACCCCCAGGCAGGAGCAAGCCTCCCGGACGGCCAGGCTTCCCCAACCGAGGCTTGCAGGGTCTGCTTAGAAGCGGAAGACCGCCGCCCCATATCCGGGCAGGTCGTAACCGATGGAAAATGGCTGTCCATCGCACTCCCCCTTGGTGGCCCGATAGACCGGCCGGGCCTCGTGGTCTCCCCCGTATTTGGGACAATGACTGTCCAAAACCAGGGTATATTGCTTCTTCTTGGGCACACCCACCCGATAATCCGGCCGGGCCACCGGGGTAAAATTGCAGACAAAGAGGAGATGGTTTCTGCCCGTGGGAGACCAGCGAATGAAGCTGAAGATGCTCCGGTCACTGTCATCGGCATTGATCCACTGGAAACCCTCATATCCGGCATCATTGCCATACAAAGCCGGATACTTCCGGTACAAGGCCAGCAGATCCTTCACGTAAGCCTGCAAATGCGCATTGTCCTTCTCCTGCAAAAGGAACCAATCCAGTTCCCTCTCCTCGCTCCATTCCCGGAATTGCCCGATATCCTGCCCCATGAAGAGGAGCTTCTTCCCCGGATGACCCATCATATAGGTGTATCCAACCCTCAGATTTTGGAACTTCTCTCTTCCCTCTCCCGGCATCTTGTTGATCATAGAACATTTCAGATGCACCACCTCATCGTGGGACAGAACCAGGACATAATTCTCGCTGAAGGCATAGGTCAGGGAGAAGGTCATCTTGTTATGGTTGAACTTACGGAAATAGGGATCCAGCTTCATATATTCCAGGAAATCATGCATCCAGCCCATATTCCATTTCAGGGTAAAGCCCAGACCACCCTCATGGACATCTCCTGTCACCTTGGGCCAGGCTGTGGACTCCTCGGCAATCATCATTACCCCCTTATTCCGTCCCGTCACCAGGGAATTCAGATGCTTAAAGAATTCCACCGCCTCCAGGTTCTCCTTGCCCCCGTACTGGTTGGGAATCCACTGGCCATCCTGCCGTCCGTAATCCAGATAGAGCATGGAAGCCACCGCATCCACCCGCAGGCCGTCTACATGGAACTCCTCCACCCAATACAGGGCATTGGCCAGGAGGAAGTTCTTCACCTGGGGCCGTCCGTAATTGAAGATCTTGGTTCCCCAGTCCGGATGCTCTCCCCGCCGGGGATCGGCATGCTCATAGACCGCATCTCCGTCAAATTCCGCCAGCCCATGGGCATCCTTGGGAAAATGAGCGGGCACCCAGTCCAGGATGACCCCGATCTTATTCTTATGGAGATAATCTACCAGATATTTGAAGTCCAGGGGACTTCCATACCGGGAGGTAGGGGCATAATAGCCGGTTACCTGATAACCCCAGGAGCCGTCATAGGGATATTCGGCGATGCCCATAAGCTCCACATGGGTATATCCCATATCCTTTACATATTCCGTCAAGGCCCGAGCCAGCTGCCGGTAATTGTAGAAGCCCTCCGGATTCTCCTCCGTGGCTGGATTCTTCTTCCAGGAACCGGGATGCACCTCATAGATGGCCATAGGGGAGGTCTTGGGTGAAAAGGACTGGCGCTTGTCCATCCAGGCTCCGTCCCCCCAGGAATAACCGTCAATGCGGGCAATGCGGGAGGCGGTGCCAGGTCTTTTCTCGGCATAAAAGGCATAGGGGTCCGCCTTATAGAGACCTCTCCCGTCCCGGGCATGGATATAATATTTGTAGAGGTCTCCCTCCCTGGCCTCCGGCACAAAGCACTCATAGATTCCCATGTCCGCAATCTTATCCATGGGATTCTTGTCCGGCTCCCAGTCATTGAATTCCCCTACGACAGACACGGCCTGGGCATTGGGGGCCCATACCGCAAACCAGACCCCCTCTATGCCCTCCCTTTCTCCCGGATGGGCTCCCATCTTCCTGTAAATCTCATAATGGGTGGCCTGTCCGAATAAATATTGATCCAGTTCGCCGAAATATTCCTGCTCTTTTTCCATCATATTCTATTCTCTCTTTCTGCCGTCTATCAAAGAAATCTGCCGCATCCCCCTGCAGCCCTTTGCGCAGCCTGTTTTCCACCCCAACTTACACTTGGAAGAGCCTCCTGGCATTCTCCTGCGTCACTGCCATTACCTTCTCCCCATCCATTCCCTTCAAACGGGCAATCTCCTGCACCACATAAGGAAGATACAAGGAAGAATTCCTCTTGCCCCGGTTGGGCTCCGGTGCCAGATAGGGACTGTCCGTCTCCAGCAAAATATGGGAAATAGGAGCATATTCCACCACTTCCCTGAGTTTGCGGGCATTTCGAAAGGTGACCACCCCGCCGATTCCCAGATAAACCCCCATATCCAGGTATTCCCGCGCCATTTCTTTGCTATAGGAAAAGCAGTGCATGACCCCGCCAATGTCGGCCAATCTGCCCCTTTTGGCTGTCTCCAGGGTATCGGCCGCCGCCTCCCGGCTGTGGATAATCACCGGCAGCTTCTCCTGCCTGGCCAGCTCCAGTTGGCCTTCAAACCAATGGATCTGTACCTCTTTGGTCTCTGTCATCCAATGATAATCCAGACCAATCTCGCCTACTGCCACCGTCTTCTTCCTGTGGCAGAGCTCCCGCAGCCGATCCATTACCCTTTCGTTCATGCAGCCTACATGATCCGGATGGATGCCCACTGCCCCATAGACAAAGTCATACCTATCCATCAGCTGGGGCGTGGTCTCCAGGCTCTCCGGATCCGCGCAGACATTGATTACAGCGCCGATTCCCTGTCCCGGCAGGGAGGCCAGAAGGGCATCCCTGTCTCCGTCAAATGCCCCATCGTCATAATGGGCATGTGTCTCAAATATCATGGTTTCTCTCCCCTATGGTCCCTGCCTTGCTCCGGCCAGACTTCTATCGGCTGACCCTTTGCTCCTGCCCGGCTGCACGGGTTGATCAGCAGATCTCTGCTCCGGAGGGCATATCCCGTTCCGGTGTCAGCAAGGACAGTCTGCCTTCGGCGTCCTCTGCGCACAGAAGCATACCCTCTGACAGAACTCCCGCCAGCTTGGCCGGTTTCAGGTTCACCAGGACCATAACCTTCTTCCCCACCATTTCCTCCGGTTTGTAATGAGCCTTGATACCGGATACAATCTGCTTCACCTGGTCTCCGATCTTCACCTGGGAGCAAAGGAGCTTCCGAGACTTGGGAACCTCCTGGCAGGCGATGATCTGGCCTACAGCAAATTGCATTTTGCCGAAGTCCTCAAAGCTGATCTCCGGCTTGAGATCCAGATGGAGATCCTTAGCACCCTCAGCATCCTCAGCCTGCTGTCCTTCTTCCTGGCCTGCCCCTTGGGCGGCATGGAGGGCTTCCGCCTTGTCCAGGACCTCCTTGACATCCAGGCGGGCAAAGAGGATCTCCGGATGATCCGTCACATGACCGCCGGAGGGATAAAGGCCAAATTGATCCAGCTCCTCATAGTCCCTTTTGCTGGCTCCCAGCTGGTTCAGAATCCGCTGGGTGGTCTCCGGCATAAAGGCCTCCAAAAGGGAAGCTCCTACCGTAATACTGTCTACCAAATGATAGAGCACCGTAGCCAGCCGGTCCCTCTTGGCCTCATCCTTGGCCAGAGCCCAGGGCATGGTCTCATCAATATACTTGTTGCACCGCTTGAAGAGGTTGAAAATCTCCGTCAGGGCATCCGCCACCCGCAGCTCCTCCATCTTGTCTGCCACCTTGGCAGCCGTGCCGGTTACCACCGCCTTCAGATCCTGATCCACCGCTTCCTGGACACCTGGATTGGTTACCAATCCCCCGAAGTACTTGCCGGACATGGAAATGGTTCGGTTAACCAGATTGCCCAGGGTATTGGCCAGGTCGGAATTCATCCGCTCCACCATCAGCTCCCAGGTAATCACCCCGTCATTTTCAAAGGGCATCTCGTGGAGGACAAAATAACGCACGGCATCCACGCCGAAGATGCTGACCAGATCATCCGCATAGAGAACATTGCCCTTGGACTTGCTCATCTTGCCATCCCCCTGCAAAAGCCAGGGATGACCGAATACCTGCCGGGGCAGGGGCAGATCCAAAGCCATCAGGAAGATGGGCCAGTAAATGGTATGGAAGCGGATAATATCCTTGCCGATCAGGTGCAAATCCGCCGGCCACAGCTTCCGGAACTGGTCGCTGCCGGTTCCGTCGCAATCATAGCCGATCCCTGTAATGTAGTTGGTCAGGGCATCCAGCCATACATAAACCACGTGCTTGGGATCAAAATCCACCGGAATACCCCAGCGGAAGGAGGTTCTGGATACACACAGATCCTGCAGGCCCGGCAGGAGAAAGTTGTTCATCATCTCATTCTTCCGGGAAACCGGCTGGATGAATTCCGGATGGGCATTGATATGGTCAATCAGCCTCTGGGCATACTTGCTCATCTTGAAGAAATAAGCCTCCTCCTTGGCCGGGGTCACCGGACGTCCGCAATCCGGACACTTCCCGTCCACCAGCTGAGACTCGGTAAAAAAGGACTCACAGGGGGTACAATACATGCCCTCGTAATATCCCTTATAAATATCTCCCTGATCGTAGAGCTTCTTGAAAATCTTCTGGACCTGGCGCTCATGGGGGGCATCGGTGGTGCGGATAAACTTGTCATAAGAGGTATTCATCAGGTCCCAGATTCCCTGAATCTGACCGGACACCTCATCCACAAACTCCTTGGGAGTCACCCCCTTCTCCTCTGCCTTCAGTTCAATCTTCTGGCCATGCTCATCCGTTCCCGTCTGAAAGAATACATCATAGCCCTGCTGCCTGCGAAAACGGGCAATGCTGTCCGCCAGGACGATCTCATAGGTATTTCCAATATGAGGCTTGCCGGAGGTATAGGCAATCGCCGTTGTCATATAATATTTCTTCCTGATTTTTTCCATCTCTCGCATTCTCTCCTTATCTCATGGCCAGGGAAGCCCTCCCCGGCCATATCTTCCCCTATCATAGCATAAACGACTTGTAAAGACAACGACTTTGAAAGCCCCGGCAAGCAGCCCGATAGGAAATGAAAGCGAGCTCAGACCAGGTCTGGGCTCGCTTTCGTCTATTTCATGGGGTCTATGGTTTCCTCCGCAAGGTCTTCCGGCAGCCAGGCGGTTCCCGGCGGAAGCTTTCTCAGGAAGATCCGTCCCTCATTCTCCGGATATTTGGATTGATGAAATTTGAAGAGAAGGGTCCCGTCCGGCATTTTCCCGGCTATCTCTATCTTGCCCAGGGGATGGGACATACAGAATCGGAAGCATTTGCCCAGGCCATTTTGCTGGGCCTTTGCCTGCTCCACGATATCATAGCCCCTTTCCAGGGGTACCTGGAAGCGGTTCTTGACTCCGCTGACCGGTCGGCATTGAAACAGATAATAGGGCACAACCCCCGCGGCTGTCAGCTTGCGCAGAAGCAGCCCCAGGGTCTGAGGAGAATCGTTCACCCCCCTTAGCAGAACCGTCTGATTCTTGACCACAATCCCGCAGGTACGCAAGGTCTCCACAGCGGCCAGAGCCTCCCGGGTCACCTCATGGGGATGATTAAACTGGGTGACCAGATAAATCTGCTTTTTCCTGGCTGTCTTTCCTAAGAGGGCTGCCAGCTCCGGATCTTTTGTGATACGCATGGGAAAGGTCACCGGGATGCGGGAGCCTATCCGGATCAGGTCCAGATGTTCCATGGAAGAGAAAACCTCCAGATAATGCGCCAGCATTTCCTGGGACATCATGAGGGCATCCCCTCCGCTTAGAAGCACATTGGTCACTTCCTTATGGTGGCTGACATAAGCCGCAATTTGGTCAAAATGCCGGGCAATCTCCTCCTCAGAAAGCCCTACCAGCCGCCTTCGAAAGCAGTGACGGCAGTACATGGCGCATTGATTGGTAGTCAAGATCAGAGCCGTCTCCCGGTATTTGTGCTGGAGACCCTCACATCTGGTATTGCTGGCCTCATCGCTGGTATCCAATCGGCCGCTTCTGTCCAGCTCCAGGAGGCCGGGGATGCACATCCTTCGTATGGGATCGTCGGGATCCTCCCAGTTGATCAGGGAAAGATAGTAGCGAGTGACCGACATGGGATACTCCTGGCACAATTCCCGCATGGCTTCCGTCTGCAGCCTATCCAGCCCAAGCTGTTCGCTGAGCCTTCCAATATCCCTGATATTCTGTTCCAGTTCCTTCTTCCATGTCATATGGCACTCGCCTCCTTGCTGACAGTCCTGGTTTGGGTGTCCCTCTCCATCCACTGGGCTCCTGCCTGCAAAAAGGCCTCTGTTTTGGCACAGAGATAGTCCGGCAGGCCGGTAAATTCTCCCGTCTCCGCCTGGGCTACTGCCGGACAAATCTCACAGATTTCCTTCCATTGACAGGCGGTACAGGGGGCGGGCAGGAGAATCTTCTCCCTCTCTGCCCGGATAGCATCCCAGGAGGAGACAAAGCCCCTCTCTCTCACATCCACCGTGGGATGGTTCATCATTCCGCAGGGACGCATCTGCCCATCGAAGGTAATCCAGAAGGTGGTGGCACCGGCCCGGCAGCGAATGGGCTCTGTGGGGAATTCCTGACATTCCTGCATCTTCCTCACGGCCAAGCCTGACCCCATACGGGCGGTTCTCTCCCTGAGTTCCTCCGGATCAAAGCGATAGGTTTCATACTCCCATTGGACCCGCCCGGCCTCCTGGGGACTTAGCCTTGCGGATAGCCGGCCCTGGCCTTCCCAGACCCTCACCGGGGGAAAGAGGTAGGAGGCGGTCTGGACCAGCAGGTCGTTGGCCCGGGCGAAGTCATAGACGGCCGGCAGATCCCCCACATTCCAGGGTGTTGCGCTGTAATTCAGCTTGATCCGGATTCCGGCCTCCTTCAGAGCCTTCACCGCCCTGTAGGTTCGCTCATAGGCAGCGAGATCCCCGCACAGCCTTCCGTAAGTCTCTGCCGATGCCCCATAGAGGGTGATATTGACCCGCAGGGGGGGATTCCGGCGGAAGAATTCCACCATCTCCCCATCCACCAGGCTGCCATTGGTATTGATCGACAAGAGGAGCCCCAGATCCCTGCAGCCCTTGTAGATCTCCCGAAAATCCGACCGCAGCAGGGGCTCCCCTCCAGTCAGCAGGAGGAGGAGCATCTGCCTGTCCCTGGCGGTCTGCGCCAGAGACAGCCATTCCCTGGTGGTCAGTTCCCTCCTGGCCGCCTCCCCATCCTTCTTTCTCTGATGGATATAGCACATGCGGCAGTCCAGGTTGCAGCGGGCGGTCAGTTCAAAAGTCCCCGACAGGGGCAGCCCGGGCTCATGACTTTTGGCAAATAAAGAATCAATCCATTGCGAATAGGATAGGGTCATCTTCCACAGTCCTCCATCGTGCGCTCCAGACACCTGACGGCTCCCTCCTCCGGTCTGCAGGAGAGTCGGATCACAGGAATCCTCTGCATCAGGGGCAGGAGACCTTCCATCAGCCTTTGATGGCAATCTTCCACCTTATTATGGCCAAAGGTATTGTTCAAAAGGCCCGACAGGGCCTCCGCTCCCTGCACCGGCTCTGCCCGATTGTCCTGCCCCTGACTTAAGAGGACAAGGGCGCGAAGGGGCAGCCGATAGTCCTGACAGATCCCGGAGGTGCCGCAAAAGGGCAGCCCCCAGGCCAGGGCCTGGCCCTCCCGGCAGGAAAGAGCCACCTTATCTCCATTGAGGGGCCAAGCTCCCCTCAGCTTTTCCCAGAGAGCCGCCTGGGTGGATTTCCCCACCCCGGAGGGACCCACAAAGGCCACCACGCCCCCCTGGAAAGCCACCGCCGAGGCATGCAGGACCACCACCCCCTGAAGCAGCAGCTGGTAAGGCAGATCCATGGCAGGCCATATATTACGGATAAGGCTGGCATATTCCACCATGCCAGCCTCCGTCATCAGGCGAATCTCCCCGCCCAGGACCGGGTAATCCGCCCTCAGGCAGGCCTCCCCGGTCCATCGATTCAGGGTCACCAGGGACAGGCGGGTCTGGTCCTGTCCCCGGTAGAGTCTGGTGAAGGGCCCCTGCCCCAGCAGAATCCCCCCCGGCCGGGGCAGGTTATCCACCAGCTCTATCACCACTCCTATATCCCTCCTCGCTTCTTCTCTCCCCCTTCTTGTCTCTTTCGCCTCTTCCCTGGAATCCCCCCGGCGGAAGAGGCGGGAGTTGGGATCCTCCCTCAGAGCAAAGGGAGCTTCCAGTCTCAGAACCAGGCCTCCTATCCCATAATGATAGAGGTACATGCCTGTTCTAGGAATTCATCAGCAGGTTGCTGGTGGAGGTAAAATAGCAATAACCAGTCAGGGGGTTTGATTGGCACTGGGCTGAATCTCCCGTGAGAGCAAATTCCTGAAAAATAGGATTCCTGGGACAGGAATTTTCTTCTGTCAGATTCATATAGAGTTTAACACCACAGGCGGCAATGCCCTCGGATAACTCGAATTTCACCAGCCGGGCCTCCGGCTTCACATATTTTTTCTTCATTTCTCTCTTCCTCCCTTCCGGGGTCAGGTTGCTGCCTGAATGGTTACAGAAATGGGCTGGCTGGCCTTGCCCTCCCTGTCATAAGCAGTCACCACATAGGTATAGGAACCGGCCTGGGTCTGCTTAAAGCTCTTGCTGAAGGAATAATCCTTGACCTTTCCTGCATCCGCCGCCTTCTTGTTGGTGGGAGTCAGGGTAACGGGCTCTTCCTGGCCGGGAAGCTTCACCGTAACATGATCCACATCCTTGGAGGTGGTCACCTTCAAGGTATAGCTTCGATTGATCTTAGTAGATGCCGGGAGGCTTACCTCCAGTTTTTCCGGCTGGAAGGCATTCCCCGCCTGCTCCACCAGCTTCACCACCTGCTCCCCCAGGTTTCCGCTGGCAACCGGGCGAATATGGCTGCTGACCTTCAAACCGCTGAGGGAGAGAATTCCCGTGGAATCCGCCTCATTGGTGATGACCACATAATCCATGCCCAGCTGGCCCGTCTCATCCTGGGTCACCTCCACCGGGTAATACATCTCTGTGGCGGTGGAAGCCAGTCCTTCGATGGAAGAGGTCACTGTTCCCTCCCCCAGCTGCTTGGCACTGACCTGAACCGTATCTCCCGCCTGGTAGCCCACCAGACCAAAGGCAATGGTGGCGCCGGGAGCCAGGTAAACCTCATTCTGCGGTCCCTGCTGCTTGTAATTGGCTATATCCGCTGTTCCGGTGGAACCCTCGTATTCGATATAAACCGCCGCATTCTCTATGATCCCGTCTTCCTCCAGCTCATTAATGGTGGTTTTCAGGAAGTCGAAGAGGGAATAATAGGAGGTTCCCTGCTCGGCGCTTTCGTAGCTCTCCTCATTTTCCAAAGGCTGGTAGACCCGGAAGGCGTCGATATAGACAGCGATCTCTGCATTGCCCGCACCCTCGGAGGCCGTCCTCGTGGATGCCGCAAACAGAGAGCGGAAGAAGCTGCTAAACCGGGAGAAGAAGCCCCTGCTTGTCTTCTCCTGGGTCTCGCCGGAGTCTGTCTCCTCTTCTGTCCTTTGTCCAAGGTCCGGACCGCTTCCCCCATTGAGCAGGCTGTTGTCATCCATAAAGGAGACCTCCACCCCTGCTTCCAGATATTCCTCCATGCCTGCTGCGGTCAGGATGGCCTCCGGGGACACCGAGCTAGTCTCCTGACTGGACCCCTGGCTGATCTCCTGACTTGTCGCCGGGCTGGCCTCGGATGCCTCATCGGCATAAAGGAGATTTTCCGCCTGGAGGAAACCTGCGGTTTTGGCCTTGCTCCCGCTTCCGCCCTGGCTGGCCGGGCTGATATCATTTTCTGTACCGGAGCCCTGGGCTGCCCCGGAACCGGCCGTCAGATAACCCTTTACCGTGACCCTATAGGTGCCATAAGGCAGTCCCTGCTTTCTGACCACCGGAACCTGATAATCCAGGATGCCACTGCCGGTTACCAGGGAATCATCTCCCCGGAAATAGGTATCCACCAGATAGCCCTGGACCACCTCTCCCTGGGCATTCTTCAGACCTACCACCAGGAGGCCGGTATTGGTTCCGCACTCGGAGATGAGATCGAAACCGGTTCCTGTGAAGGTAAAGGCAGCCTCATCTGTGGCAGTCTCCAGACTCAGGACTGCCTTCTTGGCACTTCCCAAACTGAAGCCGGTATCCTCTGCATAGGCCTCTGAATAGCCATAGGGGATCTCATGATCCGCCACCTGCCTGCTTTCTGCCCCCTCCGTCTGGCTTTCTGCCTCCCCGGTCGGCACCCAGGCGCTGGTCTCCCCGGGGGTACTTACCAGGTTTTCCTCATACAGGACATTCGTCTCCGGCAGGAAGGTAATGGCCTTATTGACCTTATAATTTCCGGCAAAGGTCAGGGTCAGATTGGCCCTCCTGCCGGTATTGACCTCCGCCGGTGTATAGGTGACTGCATTGGCCTGTCTGTCCAATAGGACATCGGGAGGATTCCCCTCCAGGGTAACCCCGGCAGCCTGCTTTTCTACCTGGTTGGTTCCGGCCAGGACTCCCTCATACCGGTTGCCTATCCCAAAATCATAGGTATAGGTCAGAGCCTGGGGCTCATAGGTGATGGTCAGCTTGCCCGAAGTGGTCGTAATCCGATAGGTGTTGGAAATGTCATTTCCCTGGCTGTCCTTTACCAGCACCGTACTTGAATAGCTAATGCCATTGTCATATATGCCGGGATTGATTCCCCGGGCGGTGGTAAAGATCACATTCTGAATGATGCCATTTCCATCTGTGGTCAGGTAGGTTCCATCCTCTCTTCTGGTCAGCTTTTCTGTCCCCATATAGATTGCAAATCCGGGAACCGTCTTTTCGCTGCCGTCATAGGGCTGGATATCACTGTCCGCCACGATACGGATGGCCTGGCGATCCAGGGTGGTATACAAGACCTGGATGACATTGTCCCCTTCCACCACTGTATAGGGCAGAGTCCCCTGCTGTACTCCATCGCTTACATTGGTATTTCCGGCCGTCTGGATGGCCTCCGCCTTTTTATAATTCAAGTTGTTGACTTCATAGCCCTCCGCCAGACTGATCTGGGTTCCCACCGGAACACCGGTGATAAAGCTGGTGTCCAGAAGATTCCCCTCCTCCAGGGTATCCAGGTAATACTTCACCTGTACCGTGGCCGTCTGCTGGGAGGTCTTGGTCAGCTTGAGCTTGAGTTCATCCATACCTCCGTTTATACTGTTATCAAAACAGTAAATATCCATATGGATCCTTTTCCCGGCCAGGGACTGATTCCCATAGTGATTTTTCAAGACCGTGGAAATGGTGGCGCCGTCTGCGGAGACATACCAGCCATCCGTATGATTCAGATAGGAGGCATTGGGTATGGCTACCACTCCTTCCTTGGTCACCGCCTGATTGGGATAAACCCCATAAAAAGCACGGGTAGCATAGGTTCCATGATAAGAAGCAGGCACAGTCCTTCCCCAGTCAGCGCTGACATTTGTGACATCCGACCAGATTCCCTTGCCCACGGTTCCGGAATAGAAGGCCAGATAGGAATCATCTTCCAGACTGGTGGGGGCATCTCCTTCCATGTATACATAGACATACATGTCGTCATTGATGGCGATGATCCTCCGGTTGCTGACTCTGGCGCTGGACCCCTCATGCTCCTCAATATAATCATAGATGGGCTGATACTTGCTGTCATTGGCCGAGACCAGGGTGATGGTATCATCCAGGTCATAGCCCTCGGGCCAGACAAAGGTTCCGGATATCTTGCGGACATCCGCTTTTTTCCAATCCTGGGTTCCACTGGGCCAGTGATTCCAGGTCGCCGCGCTGATTCCCTCCCCGCCCACAGTGCTTTTATTGGAATATTGGCTTGCGGTATTATAATCCCATACCGTCATGGAAGAATCCGTATCCAGGTTCAAAACATCCCCATCCGACCAGCTGATGGTCTGGTAATCCCCGGTTCCCCCCTGGTCGATATATTGCAGATCCCTTACCAGCTTCCCGTTGGTCCCCTGGCTATAGGTGACATTGTATTTTGGCTCCAGGGTTCGTGACCAGGTGATCTCCGGATAGACAGCCGTAACTGCCTTCAGGGCATCCCTGGCTGCCTTCAGGGCTGTCATAGTGGTCAGACCAGCCACTGCCTCCTCCTGGCTGGCATAGGTTTCCACTCTCTCGTAGGCCGTCTGAGCCTTCTCCCGGGCAGTCACAAAATCCGCCCAGCTACTTACCGAATAATCATCCCGGTTCAAAGCCTGGGACTCCGTCAGCAGGCTAGCCGCCGCTTCCGTCCACTCGATCCCATAAACCGTCCCGGCAGGCTCCGTGGTTTGATGGAAGAGGTAGAGGTCACTGCGGTTTCCGTAGCTAGACGAATAGCTGTTCTCTTGGCTGCTATAGACCAGATAATAGGAGGCCTGAGATGCCATATACGTTGCTCCAATCTGAACAGAGCTTTCTCCCGTAATGCTCACGGGATAATAGGTATAAAAAGTGGAATTTCCTGTCGTAATCTGTCCAGCATACGGATAGAGGTAGGTTCCATCCTGGTCCTTCAGATAATAATAAGTGCCGTTTGCCTCCAGGGTGAACTCTGCCGTCTCCTGGCTTGTCCGGATCTTGCCATCGGTAATGGTTACCGGGGCACTCCCCCCGGTCTTGGTCAGGGCATAGGCATCTCCGCTGTTGGAGCTGAGGATCAGGTACTTGTCCCCTGCCACGATTCCCCCGGCTCCATTGGCCACCAGGTCATAATAGGTTTCCCCGCTGCCGCTGGTCTGGGTCACCCTGCCATATTCTGTCACTGTCCCCCCATCATCGGGATGATCTCCCCCGTCTTGCCCCCCTGCATCCACAGAGGCGGTCTGCAGGCTGCCGTCACTGCCTACAATCGTATATTCATATCCCTTTTCCGGGTCTGCGGTGGTATCCGTGTAGGTGCCCCCCTCCACCGTTCCCAGCAGTTCCCCATATCCCTGGTCGCCCTGGTCTGTCCTGTCTGCCAAGGCACTGACAGGCAGGAGGGAAAGCACCATGCAGATCGACAGCAGGAAGGACCATATTCTACTCTTTTTCATATCCTCCACTCATCCTTTCTTCCAAAACCTATACGTCTCTGTCACCCTTCTTGTCTTTACCCCGGTGGTCATCTTGCTGCCTGCTTATTTCTCCCGTCGGTAAATCTGATAGGTAACCCCTTCTGTGGCCTCCCATACCAGGTTCACCATTCCCTCCTGGTCTCTGGAGGCAGAGGCCGTCTGATCCGGCAGGATGGGCTCTGTCTGTCCCCGGCTGATCTGGTAGGACGCCCCGGCTGTCGTATCAAAGGTAAAGATCCCATTTTCCCCACGGACCTCCACAGCCTCCCCATTGCAGGTTACGGAAATATTCTCCCAGCCCGTCTTCAGGGAGCAGGTTCCCCCATTGCGGGAGACTATGTCAAGACTAATCAGCCCAAGGTTCTCCCAGTCGGCGCTGACCTCAAATCCCCCTTTCGCCAAAAGGCCCCGGAAGGAGCCGGAGGACCAGGCAGAAGGAAGGGCAGGCAGGACTTCGATATAACCCATATTGGACTGCAGGAGCATCTCCCCGAAGGCTGCGGAATAACCGTAGTTGGCATCAATCTGGAAGGCCTTGCCGTCCCCGCCGTAACCGCCATAGTCATGGTAGCCCCAGAGATTCTTCATCACACCATGGTTCAATACCGAAGACAGGTAATCATAGGCATTGTCCCCATCTCCCAGGGCTGCCCAGGTACAGGCCCGCTGAGCCAGGCTCCAGCCGCTGACGGTATTCTTTCCCCGAAGGTTCAGGGTATTGACAGCCGCTGCCTTATCCGTTTCATAATCCCCGCTGATGGAACCCAACATACTGCCGGGGAAGATGCCCAGCATCTGGGAGATATGGCGGTGACTGGGATCGTCCTGATTATAGCCATTGACATAATCATTTTCATCATACCATTCCCTGATATAGGAAGAACCGGAGGACACCCCATTGCGGGAGCTGCCGGTGGTTCCCAGGAAGCTGGTATAGAGCCTGCTGCGGGTATCCTCCATAGCCTGAATGACCCCCCTGTCTTGATTCAAGGCTCGGGCTGCTTCTATGGTATCGGTATAGAGCTGCCAGATCAGGGACTGCTCGTAGGTATTGCCGTAGGTCATGCCCCCGATCTCCGGAGAGATGGACAGAGGGAAGACCAGCTTCCCATCCTTTTCCTCCAGCAGCTGGTCATACATGGCCACCTGCTTCTCCAGCAGGGGATAGAGGGTTTCCTCCAGATATTGCCGGTCCCCGGTATATTGGTAATAATCGTAGCAGGTTTGCAAGAGCCAGGTAGCGGCCGAGGGGGACCAGCCCCAGGAATAAGACCAGCCGGGGCAGGTATATCCATAGGGGGTATTCTGGGTATGCATCATCATGCCCCAGCTGGCATCCGTATAAGCCTGCACCGTCCGGTTGCCAGGCTCATACATGGCCTCCATATATTGACACAAGGGCTTGAGGCAGGAGGCCAGGTTGCCGGTTCCCGCCAGCCAATAGTTCATCTCCAGGTTGATGTTGGTATGGATATCCGAATACCAGGGGGCCTGGTTATTGTTATTCCAGATGCCCTGCAAGGTGGTGGGCAATTGGCTGTTCTCCCGGCTGCCGCTGATGAGAAGATAGCGGCCGTATTGGTATTGCAGGGTCTCCAGATATCGTTTCTCCCCATCCGAGGCTGTGGAACGGGAGTAGCTGGTCAGGAGGGCATCCGTAGTCTGATCACTGCTGCCTCCCAGATCCACCCAGGCTCCCTCATAGAGGCTCTTATAATCCGCCTGGTGATCCGCCAGCACCTGGTCATAACCCTTGCTGAGAGCCCCATCCAGGACAGCCCTCACCCGGGCCTTCAGCTGGTCGGCACTCTCCCCCGTCCGGTAGTAATATTCTTCCCCTCCCTCCGGGTTGGAAAAGCTGGTGGAATAATCGGTAGCCGCCGTTACATAGACCGTTACCCCGGTAGCCTGACTGACCTGAATGCCAGTGCCGGAGACAGTAAGGCTTCCATCCTCCGCCACCACGGCCAGCTGGGTATTGTGGAGCAGGCCGTTATTGGAGACACTTCCCTCGCAATTCATATAAGCCACCGGACTTTGATCCCCCTCCGTCCAGGCGGAAATGCTGCCATTTTGCTTACTGGTCAGGGAAAGGGTAAAGGACAGGCTGTCACCGGTCAGACGTGCCACAATGACATTGTCCGGATTACTGGCAAAATAGGTCCGACTGTAACCCCTGTCGGAGACCGAAGCCAATCCCTCCTCCAGATCCAGATCCCGGACATAAGCATCCGTCTTACCGCTTCCCCCGCCGGTAAATTGAAAATACAAGTCCCCCAAAGCCTGGTAGCCCTCATAATAACCGGTGGAGACTCCCTGAAGCTTAGCAGCATTCACACTCCCCCCATTCAAGATGGTGGACACCATGCTATTCCAGTCTTCATCGGTAATCCCGGCATTGCCTCCCATATTGCTGCTGTCGTAATTGCCCCCGGACCAGAGGGTCTCCTCGTTGAGGGTCAGATGCTCCTGCTCCACCTCCCCGTAGATATTAGCCCCCAGGCGCCCATTTCCGATGGGCAGGGTAGCACTTTGCCAAATGCCATTGGAATTCCACCAGGCCGAGGCAGTCTGGCTGGCAGGCTCATCGTACCAAAGCCGCATTCTGCTGCTGGTCTGGGCATCCGTCCTTATCGGCTGCCCCGGCAGGGAAGAGACCACCGCAGCCGCCAGACACAGGCTGAGCAGCTTCCCCTTTTTTCCTCTCCCACCTCTCTTCCCTTGCTTCCCTTCTTCTGCTTTCATTCGTGGTGTGGGCGGCGTCAGCCGCCATGGATGTTTACTCTTCTTCACGCTCTCCATCTTCCGGTCCATCCTTATGTAATTCTTGTATGTCTTCTGTCCTCGAACGTCCTTTTATTCTCCTGTCGTTCGATAATATTATCATGCGATAACATTATAGCAAGAATCAGGGATATTGGCAAGAAAGAATTACATTGACCTTCTTTCTGGCCTTGACTATAATAGAAGTTGTAAGGGAAACAAAGCCAGAAGGGAGGATACAAGAGATGGGATTATTTGTGAACCCTGATAACAGCGCCTTTCAGGCCGCTTTGAATGCCAGGATATATCTGGATAAGTCTGGTCTTATCAATTATACCAACAGTGTGCTGGAATCCACGGACGCCTTTCTCTGCAACAGCCGTCCCCGTCGTTTTGGCAAGTCTATCACTGCGGACATGCTGACAGCCTATTACAGCAGAGGCTGTGATTCAGAGTCCATTTTTTCCGGCTTATCCATCAGCCAAAGTCCCACCTACAAGACCTTCCTGAATCACTATGATGTCATTCATTTTGATGTGCAATGGTGTATGGAACCAGCCGGAGGTCCTGAGAGAGTCGTATCCTTTATCAGCCGGAGCGTGCTGGAGGAATTGCACGAATTGTACCCACAATATCTGCCGAAGGAAATCCAATCTCTCCCGGAAGCGCTTTCTCTCATCCATGCAGCTACCCAAGGACGATTCGTGGTTATCATTGACGAATGGGATGTCCTGTTTCGAGATGCCTCCGCTCATCCCAAGGCACAGGAGTCCTATATTTCTCTTCTCCGAGGCCTGTTTAAGGGTACCCTTCCGACACGCTACATTGCCCTTGCTTATTTAACCGGGATTCTTCCCATCAAGAAAATTCGAACACAATCTGCCCTTAATAACTTTGACGAATTTACCATGCTCTCCGCCAGCGAGCTGGCCCCTTATATCGGCTTTACAAAACAAGAAGTGCAAGCTCTCTGCCAAAACTATAGTCGTGATTATACAGAGGTAAAGCGCTGGTATGACGGCTATCTGCTGGAGGATTACCAGATTTACAATCCAAAAGCGGTTGTATGCCTTATGACCAGGGGACGATTCAAGAGCTATTGGTCAGAGACCGGCACCTATGATGCCATCGTTCCCCTGATCAATATGGACTTTGACGGCCTAAAAACTGCCCTTGTAGAGATGCTCTCCGGTAATTCTGTAGAAGTCGACGTAACCTCCTTCCAGAATGATGCCAGCCACTTTGTAAACAGGGATGATGTTCTGACCTACCTGATTCACTTAGGCTAC
>CAVLCU010000002.1:0-2810 GCA_963661545.1 Lachnospiraceae bacterium
AATACCGGTAGCCCCCACCTTGGACAGGATATAGGAGATGCCCATACCGTCCACGGCCACCCACATGATCAGCTGGTTGAGTCCCAGCCCCATGACGCTTAGTATGACAAAAATAATAAATTCCCTGATTTTGCTGCTGTCCTTCTTCCCCTCGAATACAAACCGCATACTGAGGAAGTAGTTCAGAATCAGGGAAATCAGGAAGGAGGCTGCGCTGGCAAAGAGATAATAGCAGCCCAATACCTCCTTCAGGAATATCATTACGCCGAAATCTACCGCTGTACAGATTCCTCCCACCAGGCCAAACTTCAGAATCTGTTCGATTAACTTCTCCATAGCTATCTTCTGCGCCTCTTTCTCTTATTGTGTTTTCCTGCACTGACAAAGATCATTACCACGGCGGCAAGGATCGATAGACCCAGAACCCCCATCACCAGATAGAGAAGGAATTTGGTTCCGGATCCCTTCCGGCCTTGGGAGGCCCCATCCCCTTCCCCTGTCTGTCCATCCGGCAGCAGGGCGGAGGAAGCCTGGTCCGGGGAATCTCCTGTCCCCTCCTTAGAATCCCCCTCCTGGCTGTCCTCTGGGCTTTTCAGAGTCTCCAGCCCCCACTGGAGGCGATAGGACTCATAGGTGGACGGATCCATGGCGGAGCTGCCCACCGGCTGGCCTCCCAGGGAATAGAAGACATAAGCATAGCCATCCTCCCCCAGGGCAGAGGTAACCGACAGGGAATCTGTGGACAGGGAATTGGGAAGGATGACTGTCCCTCCCCCCAGCAGGGAGCTGCCGCAGGATACATCCGCCTGATAAAAATTGTCAAAACCATAGTCCAGAATATCCGCCATGTCATCACAGATCAGATTGCTGTCCCGGCCTCCCATCACAACCCCGATCAGGGTCATACCATTGCGCTGGGCACAGACCACCAGGGTACTCTTGGAAATATCCGTATATCCGGTCTTGCCTCCTACACAGCCCTCATAGTAGTAGGGATTGGCAGGCACCATCATCTGCACATGAGTCTCATAATAACGATCTCCCGACAGGTTGGTAGCCGGAATGGTTACACTCTGCATCCCGATGATTTCCCGAAACTTGTCCTTTTGCAGGGCTGCCCGCATAATCAAGGCCATATCATAGGCACTGGTATAATGATTGTCATTCTCCAAACCGGAGGCATTGCAGAAATGGGTATTGCGGCAGCCCAACTCAGCCGCCTTCTGATTCATCATCTCAGCAAAGGCATCCACGGATCCTGCCGTATACTCTGCCATCTGGGTAGCTACATCATTGGCGGACTTGATCATGATCATCTGCAGGCACTCTTCTACCGTGAATACCTCTCCCAGCTGGGGATGGCAGTTGGAGCTGCCGTCGAAGGCATCCGCCATTCCTGTCTCCGTCATGGTAACCTGACCCTTCAAATCACAGTTCTCCAAGGCGATCAGGGTGGTCATGATCTTGGTAATGCTGGCAGGAAAGCGGGGAGCATCCATCCCCTTGTTGTAGAGGACGGTTCCCGTATTGGGTTCCAGAACCACTGCAGTATCCCCCTGGATCTGGGGTCCTCCAGGCCAATTCTCCCAGGAATCGGACTCTACCTGGAAGGAAGCACTCAGATCCACAGCGGCGGCGGCAGATACTGCCGTCCCTCCCATGGCTGCTAAGGCCATCCCCCATCCCAGGATTCCCCTCCATAGGATAGAGGACAGTCTCCGGAAAATTCTTCCCGGAATCCTCTTTTGTCTTCCCTCTGCCATCCTTTTGTCTATCCTCCCTGGTCTTGTTCTCATACCTGGCCTCCGAACCGGTCCTCATCCTCTCCCAGACCGCCCTCTATGGCTTCTACCAGAGCTTTCAATGCCTCCTCTTCGTCCTCCCCCTGGCATATGAGGGTAATCTCATCCCCCTGTTTGACGCAGGCTCCCAGCACACTGAGGACACTCTTGGCATTGGCATTGCCCTCGGGATAATCAAAGGTAACCTCCGAATCAAATTGAAGGGCCAGGTTGCAAAGATTGCCTGCAGGCCGCAAATGCAGCCCTGACGGGTTCTTCACCCTGACTGTCTGGCTAACCATGTTTCCTTCCTCCCACATTCCTTATTTGGATACTTCCGGCTTGGTCTTCAAATGCAGACTCAGCTTAATATCCGATACCAGCTGGTAACCGGAGGGCAAAGTCACATTGACCGGCAGATTATAGTCTCCCTCTGTCTTGCCCTTGAGGTCTATGGATGCCGTAATCTGGGAGACATCCAGATTCACAGTGCTTCCATCGGCGGATTTGACCCGGACCTCAATATCCGTCTTATCATAAGATACGGTCAGATTGCTGTCCAGTCCGTTGGTCTTGATATCGTCCACACTGATGATAAACTCCTGACTGCCCTCCGGCAGAATCGTCACGTAGACCACCACGGATTCCTTCATGGTGGAGGAGAGCTTCACATTCTCCGGGAGCAGATCGGTCAGCTTGACCTCTGTGTTGAAATCCTTATTGGCCCCATCCACGGATACCCGGTCCTCCGGAATATAGATGGTATTGCCCTGCTGGGTCAGGAGGTTCAGGCCCGCCTCGCTGCCTGCTACGGTAATCTCCGTGGGGGAGGTGGTAATCTCTGACACCTGATATCCCTCCTGCGGGCTTCCGCTGTAGGCCACATCCAGCTTGATCCCGGACCGCTTCTTCCAGAGCTCCACCTTGACATTAATCTTGGGTACTCCCCCGTCAAAGGTCAGATGATCGCTGATGGTGCTGTCCGGAATGGCCACCTGGTTCTTGTCCATCAGAATCAGCTGGGCTTCC
>CAVLCU010000002.1:2820-50261 GCA_963661545.1 Lachnospiraceae bacterium
GCTTCCACCGTCTGATCCTGGGTCATTCCTGACACCTCAATCTTGGCCACTACACTCTCAATCTGGTTGACAATGGATTCCGGCCCGCTGATGGTTACCCGATCCGGATTCGGGGTCAGAACTCCTACCTCATAATCCTTGCCCGGACTGGTATCCCCCATGGACACGGTTACCGGAAACTCCTGACTGGCCACATCCTCAATGGTAATGGGAATGGTGGTCCTGGAAAGGGTGATATCCGAGGGACTGAAGCCGGCACAGCTGGCCTGGAGGGGAACCACAACCGGATCCCGATCCAGATCCACGATCTGAGTCAGATCCGCCGTCACCGTAATGCTGGAGGCCTGCACCTTCTTCAGATTCGACCGGTTCCCCTTGATATAGGCGGTCACAGTCTTGTATTCATCGTCAATCCGGTAGATCTGTTTTCCGTTGGATATATAGGATTCGTTGGTTACCTCAATCTTGACGCTGAAGCTCTGGGTCTCCACGGGATCGTTGTAATCCACCACCACATACCAGATCAGGATAGCGATGATCACGGATATGATTTTCAAAGCCAGATTCCTGGTAAGCCTACTGAGCAGATTTGTCTTCACTTTGATACCGCCCCTTTCTCCGGAATTTCAGGGGTTCCGACTGCTTGATCTTCTGGATCCTGTGCAGCTCCTCCCGCAATTCACTTGGCGTTGCCGCCAGGCGCAGAGCCCCCTCCATGGCATAGGACACATTTCCGGTCTCCTCCGACACAATGATGGTAAGAGAATCACTGATCTCGCTGATTCCCACTCCGGCCCGGTGCCGGGTGCCTAATTTTTTATTTAAGTCCATATTGTCAGAAAGAGGAAGGTAGCAGGTGGCCGCCAGCACCCGATTATTTCTCACAATCACCGCTCCATCGTGGAGGGGGGTATTGTGTTCGAAAATATTAATCAAGAGCTGACTGGTCAAGACCCCGTCCACCGGAATCCCTGTTTGCTCATACTCCTCCAGCCGCACCTCCCGCTCGATCACGATCAGGGCTCCGGTCTTCACCTCTCCCATCTCAAAGCTGGCTCTTACCAGTTCATTGATGGTCTGATCCGTAAAGCGCAGGTTCTCCTCCGCCCCCTTGCCCAGGGAGAAAATGGAGGAAAAGGGATTCTTATGTCCCATCTGCTCCAGAACCTTCCGCAGTTCCGGCTGAAAGATGATAACTACAGCCGTAATACCTGCCACGCTCAGGTTCCCCAGAAGCCATATAATTACGTCCATATTCAGGAGATTTGCAATAATCACGAAAGCAACAATAAAAAGGATGCCCTTTAGCAGGGTATAAGCTCTGGTATTCTTCACCCACAGGATCAGATGGTAGACAAAATAAGCAATCAGGATCACCTGAACCAGATCGATCACTTCAATGGTCTTGGGGGGCGTCAACCAACTGAGAATATGTATGCGCAGCCAATTCAGGATTGCTTCCACGGGTGTCACTTCCTTTCTCACGACTTCCTTTACCGGACTTTTGCCCGATCTGACAGGCTCTTCCGAATTGCCCTTCCTCTGACAGGTCCTGCCGGATTGCCTCTTCTCTTAGAGGTCCTTCAAAGACTCCTCCAGCTTGGAGGCAAAGTCCACATCCCCAAACCTCTCTGCCGCATCCTCCGGCAGATCCGGTGCATCGGGAATCTCCTCCAGGCCCCGGTAGACCTGGGTATTCTGAATCTGAGGCATCTCCCCATAGATCTGGGTATCCTCAGGCCGAGCCATCTCCCCATAGATCTGGGTGTCCTCAGGTCTGGCCATTGCCCCATAGACCCGGGTATCCTGGCTGCGGGACATGGGGCCGGGGGCCGGGGCTGACAAATCCCCGGGGTCCTCCCCCTCCTGATCCTGCTCCCAATTCCTGGCAGCCCTTCTTCTCAGCCTCTCCTGCGCCTGGGGGGACAGGCGCTTGGGGATTGCTTTCACATAATAGTAATATTGATCATCCTCAAATTGCAAGTATTGGCTTCCGGCATAATCTACACTGTATAGGAAGAATTCCAGAATCAGGGAAATCACGGCTGATCCTGCCGTTCCCACCAGCAAAATCCCTGTCTCCACCTCCGCTTTGGTGAAGAATCCCCCCAGAAGGGTGGCCGTCAGGTAGGTAAAGCTTCCTGCCGCCACGGCAATCTCCCAGGCATAGGTAGCGCACAGCTTTCGAATGGCGGCTGTCACCAGCACAGCTGCTCCGCAGGCAATGACGGCTGTCAAAAGCTCCGGACTCTCCAAAAGTCCGGAGGAAAGCTCCTGCAGGACATCCGACTGGGACAGGCTGCTAAAACCCCGGCTCCCCACCAGGTCCGGAACCAGGCGGACAAAATACCAGGAAACCACACTGAAAATACCGGAAACTGCAGACAGGGGCCCCCGCAAGAGTCCCAGGGCCAGCGGCACCACAGCCGGAATCTGGAAATAAAAGGCCAGGGGCGCCAGCACCAGCACCAGCCCATCTCCGGGAACAAAACGAAAATACAAGAGCACCATCAAAAGATAAAGGAGGAGGGCGAAGCCTCCCACACCAATCCCTGCGCTGAAGCAATGCAGGATAATCAGCAATACTCCCAGGGCTGCCATCCCATTGAGGGGAAGAATGGCACACAGCAGGGCCAAAACTGTCATGACAAAGAGGTTATCCAACAAGGTCAGATAACCCAGCAGATGATTCAGATTGCCAATCATCAGCATGGCCAGGGCAAACTTAAACAAAGGAAGGACGTAGATGTCATATTGGGCATAAAAATCCTTCATCTTCTCCCGAAGTTCCTGTAATGCTGTCATAATCTCTTCCCTCCGGTTCCGCCGGCCTTATCCTCTCTGTCTGTCTGGGTATCCTGCTGCCGATAGCTCTCTTCCAACCGGCTTAATCCCTTGTAATAGGTCTTAATACTGGTTTGGGCCCTGGCATACTTGAGCCGGGAAATGGTATATACGATCACGGAATACAGTCCCAGCAAAAAGAGATATCCCAGAGCTATGGTTATCAGCAAAGGACGTATACTCATCTCATTGAGCTGGTTCATCAGAAAATCCAGGTGATAGACTACCAATAAAGTCAGCAGCAGCAGGTAGGCCAGGGTCACCAGAAGAAGGTTCTTCAGCAAAGCCAGTCCCACATAATCTCTTCTGTAATACTTGCTGATCTTCAGATTCTCCCTGCCCTCCTCCTGTTCGTAACGGGCCAGGCGAATCATCAGACGCAGTCTTTTCTCGTCAATCATCGGGTCATACCTCCTCGCACTCCCGTTCATTGTACCATAATATCCCCTAAGATGACAGCTATTCCTTGATTTTTGCAGAAAAATCCGAATTCCAGTCCGGATATTGAATGCCCACCAGGGTCAATCCACAGGGTCTGGCGGTGGGGCCCGCAGCCTCCCGATCCTTGGCCTCCAGGATCTGCCCCATTTGCCGGGGAGATCTGCTTCCCTTTCCCACCTCCAAGAGGGTTCCTACCAGGATCCGCACCATGTTATAGAGAAAGCCATTGCCGGTCACCCGGATATGGATCATATCTTCCCTCTTCCAGAGCTGTATGTCATGGATGGTCCGCACCGTATTCTCCCTCTGACCGGAGACCGTAGTGAAGCTTCGAAAGTCATGGGTGCCCTTGAGAGCTTCTATCGCCTCTTCCATGGCATCCAGATCCAGTCCTCCATACCAGAAGAGGCTGTCTCTGCGGCAGAGAGGATCCGGAAAAGTGCTGTTGAAAATCTTATATTCGTAGGTTTTGATCGTGCTGGTAAAGCGGGGATGGAATGCTGGAGAGACCTCCATAGAGCCGCGGATGCGAATATCCTCCGGCAGACGTGTATTGAGAGCGTAGGCAAACTTGTCGCCGGGCATCCGGGCCTGGGTGTCAAAGACCGCCACATTGCCCCTGGCATGTACCCCGGCATCGGTACGACTGGCGCCTATGGTATGGATGGATTCCCCCAGGCACTGGCTTAAGGATCGATCCAATACCTCCTGCACCGCAAGACCGTTGGGCTGAACCTGCCAGCCGCAATATTCTGTTCCATCATAGGCTACGATTAATTTGATTCGTCTCATAAGGCTTACCATTTCATCCAGATTCCCAGGAAAAGAGCGGCTGCCAGATAGACCAGAAGGAAGATATAAGCAAGGACGTCCCGTCTCTGGTAACGCAGGGGATTCATCTGGGTTCTTCCCTCTCCGCCATGATAACAACGGGCTTCCATGGCCAAGGCCAGGTCGTTAGCCCTGCGGAAGGCGGAGATAAACAGAGGCACCAGCAGGGGAACCATGGCCTTTACCTTCTTGATAAGGCCGCCGGATTCGAAATCCGCTCCTCGGGCCATCTGGGCCTTCATAATCTTGTCGGTTTCCTCCAAGAGCAGGGGAATGAAGCGAAGGGCGATGGACATCATCATGGAGATCTCATGCACCGGTACATGCAGCCTCTTCAAGGGCCGCATCAGACGTTCCATTCCATCGGTCAGCTTATTAGGGGTTGTGGTCAAGGTCATAATAGAGGCCCCCAGGATCAGGTAGATCAGGCGCAGCCCCATACGGCCTGCCAAAATCAGTCCCTCCTTGGTGATCCGCAGGATCTTCCATTGCCACAGAACAGTACCGGGCGTCAGGAGGACATTTAAGGCCATGGTGACAAGGAGCAGGGCCACAATCGCCTTTAAGCCCCGTACCATGAAGGAAAAGGGAACCTTAGACAGGAGAATGACCCCCACCAGGAAGGCAGTTCCCAGGAAATAACCCCAACTGTTCATGACGAAGAGGGAAATAATGTAGATCAATGTTCCGACAAATTTTACCCTAGGGTCCAGTCTGTGCAGCAGGGAATCTGCCGGATAGTACTGGCCGATTGTAATATCTCTTATCATAGCTTTCTCAACTCTATCCCTATCCTCTTACGGATGTATGTCTTCCAGGTGGTCCGAGCCTGGGGCGGCGGAAGCCTTTCTTCCCAGGGCCCGCAAAATGGTATTCTTCCCTTCCTCCAGGGTAATGGCGGTTGTATCCACATCCATACCTGCGGCTTTCAGGGCATGCATGATATAGGTCATCTGGGGGGCAGCCAGGCCTATCTTCTCCAATTCCTTATAATGGGAGAAGACCTGCTTGGGGCTGCCGTCATAGACCTTTTCCCCCTGGTTCATCACGATGATGCGCTGGACGTATTTTGCAATATCTTCCATGCTGTGGGATACCAATAGAATGGTAATGCCCCGGCTGTCATGGAGCTGGGCGATACGATCCAGGATCTCGTCTCGTCCCCTGGGATCCAGGCCTGCCGTAGGCTCATCCAGAATCAGGATGTCCGGATTCATGGCCAGGACCCCGGCGATGGCTACTCTTCGCTTCTGTCCTCCGGATAGGTCAAAGGGAGACTTCTCATACAGCTCCGGGGGGATTCCCACCTGGGTCAGGGATTGCTCCGCCCGTTGACGGCATTCCTTTGGGGACAAGCCCTGATTCTTAGGTCCAAAGCAGACATCGGTAATGACATCCGTTTCAAAGAGCTGATGTTCCGGATATTGGAAGACCAGCCCTACATGAAAGCGCAGATCACGAAGGTGATACCCCTCCGCCCAGATATCCTCCCCCTGATAGAGAACCCTTCCCGAGGTGGGCCGCATCAGACCATTGAGATGCTGGATCAAGGTAGATTTACCACTGCCGGTATGGCCGATCACTCCCAGGAATTGACCATCCGGAATCTCCAGGGAGACATCTTTCAAGGCATGCATCTCATAGGCCGTACCCGGGCTGTAGGTATAGGTCACATGTTCCAGTTTCATTGACATAATGCGTTCACCAATTCCTCTATCGTCAGAATATCCGTCGGGATCTCTACTCCTTCCTTGCGCAGCTCATAAGCCAGCAAGGTGACCTGGGGCACATCCAGCCGCAATTCCCTGACCTGGTCCACATGGGAAAAGACCTCTCTGGGGGTTCCCTGCAGGACCATTCGCCCCTGATCCATCACATAGACCCGGTCGGCATAGATGACCTCCTCCATATAATGGGTAATGAGAATCACCGTAACCCCCTCGGCCTTGTTCAGCTCCCTCACCGCCTGCAATACCTCCCGGCGGCCATTGGGATCCAGCATAGCGGTGGGCTCATCCAGGATGATACATTTGGGCTTCATGGCCATCACACCGGCAATGGCCACCCGCTGCTTCTGACCTCCGGACAGCTTGTTGGGGGAATGCTTGCGATAGGCCACCATACCGGTGGCTTGCAGACTCTTGTCCACCCTACGCCAGATCTCGTCGGCAGGCACGCCCAGATTCTCGGGGCCAAATCCCACATCCTCCTCCACCACGGAGGCAATAATCTGATTGTCCGGATTCTGGAAAACCATCCCGGCCTCCTGGCGGATCTTCCACACATCATCCGAGCTGGAGGTATCCATACAATCCACCCACATGGTACCCTCTGTCGGTACCAACAGGGCATTCATATGCTTGGCCAGGGTAGACTTTCCGCTGCCATTGTGGCCCAGGACAGCGATAAACTGACCCGGTTCCACATCCAGATCCACATCCTCAATGGCATGGGTAACCTCCGGCTCCTTGCCCTCCTCCTCGTATTGATAATAATCAAATCCCAGCTTCTTCGCTTTGATGATTCCCACGGCTTAATTCCTCATCTCTTCCGCATCTGTCCCCTCCGCCTGAGGCTGACTCCATCCGATCAAGTCCTGAATCCTGTGCCAGATTTCCTCTCTTCCCTGTCTGGTCAGGGAGGAATAGGTGAGAATCTCAGCCCCCCTCTCCATCTCCAGGGTGGTGCGGATGAGCTTCAGCTGCTTGGGAACCTGGCTTCTCTTGATCTTATCCAGCTTGGTGGCGATCACCAGGGGCTCATAGCCCTGCCCCCGTATCCAGTCATACATCTGCCGGTCATTGGCGGAAGGGGCATGGCGGATATCTACCAGGAGAAATACAGCCCTCAGGTTGTCCGATGTATGAAGATACTTCTCCACCATCTGACCCCACTGAGCCTTGACTTCCTGGGAAACGGATGTATAACCGTATCCCGGCAGATCCACCAGATACATGGAGCGGTTTATATGATAAAAGTTAATGGTCTGGGTTTTGCCGGGCCGGGCACTGGTGCGGGCCAGGGCCTTTCGATTCATCAGTCCGTTGATGAGGGAAGACTTTCCCACATTGGACTTACCGGCAAAGGCTACCTCCGGCTGCCCCGTATCCGGCAGCTGACTGGTAATGCCGCAGACAATAGCCAGAGCCGCCTCCCGAATCGTCATGGGTTGGTCTCCGGCTGCACAAGGGCGGCCTGCAGCACCTGGCACATGGATTCCATGTAGCGGATCTCCAGTCCCCCGGTAATCTCCTTGTCCATCTCCTGGACATCCGGCTTATTCTGTTCCGGAACCAGGACCATATGGATCCCGGCTTTCTTGGCCGCCAACAGCTTCTCCTTGAGACCGCCGATGGGCAAGACCCGTCCCCGCAGGGTGATCTCCCCGGTCATGGCCACATCTGCCCGCACCGGCCTTTTGGTGATGGCAGATACCATGGCCGTGGCCATGGTAATCCCCGCAGAGGGTCCATCCTTGGGCACGGCTCCCTCCGGAATATGAATATGAATGTCATGCTTTTTGAAAAAGTCATCCTTGATCCCATATTCTTTGGACACGGACCGAATATAGCTGATGCCTGCCTGGGCAGATTCCTTCATCACATCTCCCAGCTGACCGGTAAGAGAGAACTCTCCCCGGCCGGGCATGATATTGACCTCAATCTGCAGGGTGTCACCCCCTACGCTGGTCCAGGCCAGACCCCGGACAATACCGATCTCCGGCTGGGGATTGGCCTTATTGACGCTAAAGCGTTTCCGTCCCAGAAGTTCCTCCAGGTTTCTCTGGGTAACGGCCACCTTCGAAACCCCCTTTTCCTGGATCCGCAGGGCGGTCTTGCGGCAGATCTGTCCCAGCTTACGCTCCAGCGACCGGACACCGGCTTCCTTGGTATACCCACTGATAATCTCATTGAGGGCTTTGTCGGATATGGACATTTGGTCCGCCCCTATGCCGTTGGCCTTCATCTGCTTGGGCAGCAGGTGTTCCCGGGCGATATGACTCTTTTCATTCTCCGTATAGCTGGTGATCTCAATCAGCTCCATCCGATCCAGCAGGGGAGCGGGAATGGTCTGAACATTGTTGGCCGTAGCGATAAAGAGCACCTCTGACAGGTCAATGGGAACCTCCACATAATGGTCGGAGAAGCGGCTGTTCTGCTCGGAATCCAGCACCTCCAGCAAGGCCGATGAGGTATCCCCCTTGTAGTCGCTGCTGACCTTGTCGATCTCATCCAGCAGCATCAAGGGATTCTTGACCCCTGCCTGATGCAGACCCTGAGCAATACGGCCTGGCATGGCGCCTACATAGGTCCTCCTGTGGCCCCGGATCTCTGCTTCATCCCGCACGCCTCCCAGGCAAATGCGGACATAAGTCTTGTTCAAGGCCTTCGCCACGGAACGGGCGATGGAGGTCTTGCCGGTTCCCGGAGGTCCCACCAGACAAAGGATGGGACTTTCGCCCTTCCTGGTCAGGGTACGAACTGCCAGATATTCCAGAATTCTTTCCTTGACCTTCTCCAGGCCATAATGGTCCTCCTCCAGAATCTTCCGTGCCTTCTTCAGATCCCGGTTATCTCTGGAGGTCTTGTCCCAGGGCAGACCCAGCAGAGTCTCAATGTAGCCCCGCACCACAGCACTTTCCGAGGGGTTGCCGATCACATTCTGAAAACGGCGGATCTCATCTTGGATCTTATCCTTTACTTCCTGGGGAGCCTTCAGCTTCTCCGTCTCTTCCTTGAATCTCTCGATCTCCGACTGGACATTGTCCTCCCCCAGCTCCTCCCGGATCAGCTTCATCTGCTCCCGCAGAATATATTCCTTCTGATTCTTGTCAATGCGGGCTCTCACCTGGTTCTGAAATTCCGTCCGGATCTTCAGAATCTCCACCTCATTGCCCAGAATCACGCTGAGGGTCTCGAAGCGCTCCTTCAGATTCGTTGCATCCAGCAGCTCCTGTCTCTGCTCATAGGCCAGGGGCATATGGATGGCAATCTGGTCTACCAGCTTCTCCACATCCTCCAGCTCCAGAATCTGCAGCATCAGATCTCTGCTGACCTTCTGGCTCTCCTGGCAATAGGTGGCAAAGGCCTCCTTCAGGCTTCTGCGCATGGCTTCCAGCGTATTATCCTCCAGAACCTCCGGCGCTTCCTCTTCGAAGGTGGCAATCTCGGCCTCCAGCATATCCTCTCTGGGTTCCAGACCCAGCATTTCCGCCCGCTCCAGACCCTCTACCAAAACCCGCACCAGGCCCTTGGGAAGCTTCACCACCTGCTTGATCACCGCAATGGTTCCTACCTTATACAGGTCCTCCTGAACCGGATCCTCCACGTCGATCTCCTTCTGGGTAACCAGAAAGACCCTTTGATCATTCAGCATGGCTTCTTCCACCGCCTTGATGGATTTGGCCCTGCTGATATCAAAATGTACGATCATGTCCGGCAAAATAGTAGCACCCCTTAGGGCTATGGCCGGCATCATGATGACTAAGTCACTCATTCTCATCACTCCTTACCCCTTTTTATGCCGTCACCGAGCGTCCCTTTCTGGTCTTACGGGGCTGTATCCGCCTGGGAGCAGGGGCAGGCTCTCCATGAACCAGGACAGGAGATTCCTTGCCCTCCACTGAAGCCTTGGTGATCCGACATTCCCGAATGGTATTATCCGAGGGGGATTCAAACATCACATCCATCATGGTTTTCTCCAGGATGGCTCTCAAGCCCCGGGCCCCGGTCTTGCGGCTCAAGGCCTCCAGGGCAATCTCCTCCAGGGCATCCTCATCAAAGGACAGGGACACCCCATCCATCTCGAAGAGCTTCTTGTATTGACGGGTCAGGGCATTCTTGGGCACACTGAGGATTCGTACCAGGGCCTCCTTGGTCAGCGCATCCAGGGTGACCACCACCGGTACACGACCGATGAATTCCGGAATCAGACCAAACTTGATAAAGTCCTCCGGCATCACCTGACGCAGAATCTCCCCTACATTTTCACTTTTATGCCGGCCCAGGTCAGCATTGAAGCCGATGGACTTGGTATCCTGCCGGGTCTCGATAATCTTGTCCAATCCCTCGAAGGCTCCGCCGCAGATGAAGAGGATATTGGTGGTGTCGATCTGCAGGAATTCCTGGTGGGGATGCTTTCTGCCTCCTGTAGGAGGTACATTGGCCACGGTTCCCTCCAGGATCTTAAGCAAGGCCTGCTGTACCCCCTCGCCGGAAACATCCCGGGTGATGGAGGCATTCTCGGATTTTCTTGTAATCTTATCGATCTCATCTACATAAATGATGCCATATTGGGCTCGTTCAATATCAAAATCCGCCGCCTGAATCAGCTTCAGCAGAATATTCTCCACGTCCTCTCCTACGTATCCGGCCTCTGTCAGGGCTGTGGCATCTGCGATGGCAAAGGGTACATTCAGCATCTTGGCCAGGGTCTGAGCCAGCAAAGTCTTGCCGGATCCGGTAGGACCCAGCATCAGGATATTGCTTTTCTGCAGTTCCACCTCAGAACTATCTCCCGCCAGCACCCTCTTATAATGGTTATATACGGCTACGGAAAGTACCTTCTTGGCCTCCTCCTGGCCAATGACATATTGATCCAGGAAGTCCTTAATCTCCGCCGGCTTCATCAGATTGATCTCCTGATTCTCGGAAGGTCTGGAATCTGCGAACTCTTCTTCTATAATCTCGGTACAGATCTCGATGCACTCATCACAGATGAAAGCGCCATTAGGTCCTGCGATCAGTTTTCTCACCTGATCCTCTGTCTTTCCGCAGAAAGAGCATCTTATTCTCGGGTCATTCCCCTTCATTCCCATGATTGTTCCAATCCTTTACTTTTATGCACAAAAGGGCGTATCAAAAGCAATGCCTGATGTCCTGCGCACTTTTGACACACCCTCATCTTTGATTAGCGACTCACGATCACACTGTCTATCAGACCATACGCTTTGGCCTCTTCCGCCGACATGTAATTGTCCCGTTCTGTATCGATTTCAATCTTCTCCAACGGCTGGCCTGTATTCGCTGCCAGGATCTCATTCAGCTTCTTCTTGGTTCGCAAAATGTGTTCTGCCACGATGCGAATCTCTGTAGCCTGGCCTTGGGCGCCTCCGGAAGGCTGATGAATCATGATCTCCGCATTCGGCAAGGCCATGCGCTTGCCCTTGGCGCCGCCGGAAAGCAGAAAGGCTCCCATGCTGGCTGCCATGCCGATGCAGATGGTGGAGACATCACACTTAATATATTGCATGGTGTCATAGATAGCCATTCCTGCCGTAACGGACCCCCCCGGGCTGTTGATATAGAGATGAATGTCCTTGCCGGGATCCTCAGACTCCAGGAACAGGAGCTGAGCCACGATCAGACTGGCAGACACATCATTGACCTCTTCACCCAGGAAAATGATTCGATCCTTCAGCAGACGGGAATAGATATCATAACTTCTCTCTCCCCGGCTGGTCTGTTCAATGACATAAGGTACTAAACTCATACAAGTGCCTCCACAATTATTCTGCAGCTGCATCCTCTGCCTTGTCTTCCGGTGCAGCTTCTACCTCTACCGCCTGATCCGCCACAAAGGTAACCGCTTCCTGAACAGCCAGGTCTTCCTTCAGCTGTTCCATGGCCTTATCGCCCATGACCTCCTTGAGCTTATCAGCCTCCATGCCATACATCTTGGCCATCTTATCCAGTTCCTCTGCTACCTTCTCCTCGCTGACCTGGATATTCTCTTCCTTGACAATGGCTTCCAGTACCAGTCTGGTCTGAATCTGCTGAATGGCCTGGGGTTCCATCTGCTTGCACATATCCTCCAGGGTCTGACCGGTATATTGCAGATATTGTTCGATCTTCATGCCCTGCATCTGGATTCTTCTGGCGAAATTCTCCACCTGCTGCTCTGCCTGGCTGGAAATCATAGCCTGGGGCAGCTCCATCGTGGCATTGGCCACAGCCTTGGAAACTGCGGCATCCTCTTTGGATTGCCTGGCACTTTCTGCCTTCTTCTTCTCCAACTCCTGACGAAGGTCTGCCTTGTACTCCTCCAGGGTATCAAAATCAGACACATCCATGGCAAAGTCATCATCCAGCTCCGGCAGCTCTCTGCGGGAAATCTTATGGATGGTGCAGGTGAAGACAGCTTCCTTGCCCTTGAGATCCTCTGCATGATAGTCCTCCGGGAAGGTCACATGTACTTCTTTCTCTTCTTCTATGGACACGCCCTCCAGCTGGTCTTCAAATCCGGGAATAAAGGAACCGGAGCCCAGTACCAGGGGATAGGAGGCGGCAGTACCGCCGTCAAAGGCAACTCCGTCTACGGTACCGGCATAATCCAGAGTTACCGTATCACCCTTCTGAGCAGGACGATCATCTACATCGATCATTCTTCCGTTCTTCTCCTGCTCCTTCTTCAGTTCTGCCTCAACCTCTTCCTCGGTCACTGTCAGGTCAGACTTGGGAACCTCCAGACCCTTATACTGGCCCAGAGTTACCGGCGGCTTTACTGCCACTTCTGCAGTAAAGATAAAGGTCTTGCCCTTCTCGATCTGCACCACCTCAATATCCGGTTTGGATACGATGTCCAGTCCGCTCTCGTCTGCAGCCTTGGAGTAGGCTTCCGGAAGAAGGGCATTGGCTGCATCCTCATAGAATACAGAAGGACCATACATCTTCTCAATCATGACTCTCGGCACCTTACCCTTGCGGAATCCGGGAATGCTGATATTCTTCTTCTGCTTCAAATAGGCACCCTGCAGGGCCTTCTCCAGTTCCTCGGCAGAAACTTCAACCGTAAGCTTCGCCATGTTCTTCTCCAAGTTCTCAACCTGAACGCTCATTTTGTTTCTTTCCTCCTTATGTATCTAAAAGTCCCGGACGGCAGATGGGCTGAGTTCTTACCTACAACACCCGGCACAGATATCGGACTTTTATTGCTCATGACGGCTGAACAGGCAGCCATGCAAAGACATCCTGAAAAGGACAGACCTCCTCCGTCGCAGTCATTACAAGAGTATATCATACCGCCCCCGAAAGTGCAAGAGACTTTTCAGGTCTTCTGACTGTCTCCCGGAAAGTCCCGGCAGGAATGGATCTTACTTTCCGTAGGGGTAAACCACCTCTTCTTTGATGGCCTGTGCCTTCTCTTCCCCATCCAGGAGGCGAAGCAGCTCCAGGCCAAAGTCCATGGCGGCTCCCACCCCCTTGGCCGTAGTGATCCTTCCGTCTGTAACCACGGGATCCGTCACCGGCTGGGCTCCTTCCAGAGTATCTTCCATCCCGGGATAGCATACTGCCTTCTTCCCCTTCAGAAGTCCCAGCTTTCCGAAGACACTGGGAGCAGCGCAGATGGCAGCCAGACGTTTTCCCTGGCCATATTGAGCCGTCAGAAGCTCTGTCAGCTTCTGGTTCTCTCCCAGATACTTGGTTCCGGGCATTCCTCCGGGAAGCAGATACAGATCTCCGTCGCTGAAATCCCCCTCCTCGATGCGGGCCTCTGTTCCGATCTGAATCTTATGAGCCCCCACGATCACCGGACGTCCCATAATGGATACCATACATACCTCATGTCCCCCACGGCGCAGCAAATCTACCGGGGTCAAAGCCTCTACCTCTTCACAACCATCTGCCATAAATACATATACTTTAGACATTATCTTTCCTCCCTTTTTTACATGACATTTTCCACTCCCTATGATACACTGAACCGGTATATTTATGCAACTGTGTTTTGGAAAAAGGAGGTCTCATTCATGGAAATCGAGCGGAAATACCTGATTCACGCCCTGCCAAAGGATCTGCAGTCTTATCCCTGCCTCCACATCCAGCAGGGCTACCTGTGTACCAGCCCTGTGGTGCGGATTCGCCGCCAGGGGGAGGACTATTATCTCACTTATAAGGGAAAGGGGATGATGGTTCGAGAGGAGTATAATCTTCCTTTGACAGCCCAGGCCTATGACCATCTGAAGGAAAAGATCGACGGTATACTCCTGTCCAAGAAGCGCTATCTGCTTCCTCTGCCCAGTGGGCGGAAGATAGAATTGGATGTCTTTGACCCTCCCTATGAGGGTCTATGGCTGGCGGAGGTGGAATTTGCCTCCGTGGAGGAGGCCAACTCCTTCACCCCGCCGGACTGGTTCGGAGAAGATGTGACCTTCTCCCCCGCCTATCATAACAGTGTCCTGAGCAGGCCCCCGGTTTTATAAGCCGCGGGCCTTTCTGACGCAGGCCTTGGAGGCCTCGATGACAGCGCTGCGCAAGCCCTTTTCCTCCAAAACCCGTATGGCTTCGATGGTGGTTCCTCCGGGAGAGCATACCATATCCTTGAGTTGTCCGGGATGAAGGCCGGTTTCCAGAACCATTTTGGCGCTGCCCAGAACGGATTGGGCGGCAAAGGCGTAGGCCTGCTTGCGGGGCATGCCATCGGCTACGGCAGCATCGGCCAGGGCCTCGATGAATACAAATACATAGGCAGGAGAGCTGCCGCTGACCCCCACCACCACATCGATCATAGGCTCGCTGACCACCTGGGTTTTCCCAAAACTGCGGAAAATCTCTTCTACGGTCTCCATCTCCCGGTCATCCACCAGCTCATTGGGGCAAAGGGCGGTCATGGCCTCCCCCACCAGGGCAGGGGTATTGGGCATGGTCCGTACCAATTTCGTCGGTTTGCCAAAGGCCATATCCAGCCAGGCCAGGGTTTTGCCGGGAGCCAGGGTTACCACCAGGGTCTCCGGCTTCACAACCTCTGCGATCTCCTCAATCACTTCTTCCATATAGATGGGTTTCACGGCCAGGATAACAACCTCCGCCTGCCCTGCCACCTGCCGATTGTCCCGGCTGGTCTCAATGCCATATTTCCGGGCAATCCTCTCCAGGGTTTCCTGGGATTTTGCAGAAGCGCAGATCTGGCTTTTGTCCACCAATTCCTTCTTCAATATTCCGGCAAGCATGGCCTCTCCCATATTGCCGCATCCGATAAATCCTATCTTCATGCCTGTTCCTCCCAGTTCTCAATAGCGCATTAACTTTTCTTTTCTCTTCTTAGAGGCCTTGCGGAAGACCAGGGCAAGCGCCAGATCAATGGCTGCCGCAGCACTGACCAGGATGCCCAGGAGCAAGGTCTTCCTCCTGTGGTCCCGGATCTCCGCCTGGTCTGCCTCCAGAGAAATGGCCATAGCCTCCTGGCTATCCTGGGTCCCTTCCTCGTCATAAATCAGCTTATCCAGGGCGCTTTCCCCGCCTGTCTCCTCCTTTGTGGCAGCCTGGCTGCCTCCGGCATCTGCCCCCTTGGCCGTCTCAGTCTGCTTGCCGGTCTCTGTGGCAGCCCCGGCAGCCGCCGATGTGGCATTCTCATTCTGGCCGCTTTGACTGCCGTCCGCTCCTCCCCCGCTGGCAACGGTATCGTAGCGATAGGAGCTATTATCCGGCAGATTGCTTTGGCTGTTGTTTTGCAAAGCCTGGTAGGCGGCCTCTGCCTGGAAGAGTAGGTCTCGGTTGTAAACACTATCCTGCAGGTCCAAAGACAGGGCATCATAAGCGCTTCTGGCCTGGCTGATCAGATTGCCGCTGGCTGTTGTGACAGCTCCGATGCGGTCAATGAGCTCCTCTACCCGGTGGAGGGCAGCCATGTTCTCGTATTGGATACTGGCCGCCTCCAGGATAGTATAGTTTGTGACCAGGGCCTGCTGGTCCAGGCTCAGATTGTTGTAGGCCAGGATGGCAGCCTGAATGGCCGAACCACTGTCCAGGGTGACGGTTCCTATCTTGTCTATCAGCTCCACTACAGCTGCGGCAGCTGCCATATTTTCGTAATTCTTCCTGGCATTGGCCAGAATCTGATAATCGGTGACCAGGGCCTTCTGGGCATCAGTCAAGGCATCATAGAGGGCCTGGGCCGCCTGAATCTGAGGCAGCTTGTCCAGGCTTACCTCCCCAATCGCCGCAATAGCTACCGAAACCTCCCGGGCTCTTAGGATATTGTAGGCCTTTTCCGCCTCCAGCAGGGTATTGAGATTGGTAACCAGGGACTGCTGTTTCTCCTGAAGGGCATCGTAGGCCGTCCTGGCCTGACCAATCAGGCTTTGACTCTCCAGGCTCACCTCTCCGATGGCAGCGATCTTCTCCTCTACCAGGGCCGCCAGTTCCTTGTCCTGGTCCGTAATCCCATACTCCTCCTCCAGACGTTGATACTCTGCTTCCGCATCCAAAAGGGTTTGATACTTCTGGACCAGAAGCTGCTGATCCTCTGTCAGCTTATCATAGGCAGTTCTGGCCTGACTGATGGACAGGCGTACATAGGGGGCAAATACCACCTCACCAATGCCGTCAATATAAGCATCCACCTCAGCAGCTGCGGCAGCATCGATCTCATATTGGTACTGGGCAGCGGTGGGAAGGGCATCAATATTCTCCTTTGCCTGGTTCAAATACTCTGCCACCTGGTCCTGGGTCTCTGCAGACAGGATCCATTTGGTGCCATCGGTGATGGCCTGGCTGATCTCCAGCTGCTCCTCTTCCCGGTAGAGGGAGGGATCCACATAATTCTTCAGGAAATCAACGGCGGCCTCCTTGGCGGCCTCCAGGGCGGCTTTCCCAGCCTCTTCCTTGGTTTCTATGGCATAAATGGCTTCCTTCGCTGCCGTGTAAGCGGCATTGATCTCTTCTCTGGTCCCGGCAGCCTGAACCGCTGCCAGACCGGCATCCATCTGGGCCACTACCAGACTCCAATTCTCCTCGGTATAATCCTCAGCCGATACCAGGGTCTGCAGCTCCGTTGTCACCCCAAGACGGAACTCTTCCAGGCTCATCTCCCACTCCAGCAGGGGATAGCCATTTTGCTGGTTCAGGTAATCCTTAATAAAGTTGGTTCCGGCCTGATTCAGGCGGTTCAACATATCGTCTGACTGAAGCTCTGCCTCGGATACGAAGCTGCCGCTGGCATTGTAACCGGAGGAATAACCCACCAGCAGGCGGTTGGGCTGGTCACTGCGTTTCAGAACGTAGAGATTGCTGATATTTCCCTTCTTGGCTCCACCGAAGAGGGCTCCCAGGTACTTTCCATTGTGGGACAGGTTCACCCCTCCGGTGCTGTAGCAGCAATTCATGGTGATGCTGGTATTCACAAGTCCGATGAGACCGCCGCCATAGCTGCCTCCCTGTACCTCACCCAGGTTATAGACCCCCTCTATCCGGATGGTATTGTCCCTTCCGCCCACCGTACCCACCAGACCGCCTGCACTGTATTCTGCCTCCACGTAGCCTGAATTATAGGAACGGGTCAAGGTGACATATTCATCCAGATAACCGGCCAGACCGCCGCTGTGGTAGGACAGGCCGCCCACTGCGACAGAGCTTATGACCACAGATCCCTGGTTGGAGCAGTTCTGAATGACTGCATGTTTGGCATAACCCACCAGACCCCCCACTGCCCCGTCCCGGGTCGTGATCCGGCTGATGTTGAGATCCACCTGGCTGTGGCAATTGTCCAGGTAGACCGTGGACTGACTCTGCACATAGGCTGCAATACCACCGGCATATCCGGCGCTTCGGTCACAGGAAATGCTGCCGATGACCGTCAGATTCTGTATGGTCTGGGTGCTGGTGCCCCCCAGGATACCAAAGAGACCGGCTGCGCTGGCACCCTCCGTGATGCGCAGGCCCCGAATGGTATATCCATTTCCATTAAAGTCCCCTGCATAAGCCTTGCTGGCTCCGATGGGGGTCCAGTTCTTATTGCCCAGGCTGATATCGCCCACCAGCTCTGCGCTGATCGTGGTATTGCCCTGGTTGACGGCCTGGGCAAACCAGGCCAGCTCTGCCCCATTGCTGATCTGATAAAGACCATTTTCATTCTGAGCCGGTTCCTGGAGGGAAGCTCCGTCCCAAGCTCCTTCCTCGGGAATCTGGTCAATAATGGCATCAATGGAAGCCTTGGCCTCCTTCAAGGCTGTATTGACCCCGGACACGCTATCTGCCTGTCCGATCAGGCGCAGCCCCTTGTTCCTGGCCGTAGAGATGTCAGACTGCCAGGGTTCGGCATATTCCTTGTCTGTTCGATAAGAGGTCAGCACCTCCAGGGCATTCTCCCTTACCACTTCCAGACGTGCCTGGGCATCATAGTCTTCCAGCTTTTGGTCCAGGGCCTTCTTGCCTGCCGTCAGAAGATCATCCACCTCCACCAGACTCTTGGCCTGATCCAGCTGGGAGGCATAGGTAGTCACCAGGGCTTCCAGGCCCTGAATCTGGTCCTGGGTCAGGTCATCTTTGGATGCCAGCTTGGTCTCCAGATACTCTTCCAGCTTGGTAATCGCACGATCAATGGCCTCCACCAGCTCCTGATCCGTGTCCTTGCTGCGAGGTACCTTGGCCAGCTGACTTCTTGCCTCCTCCATCAAGGTATTTAAGGCCGTGGCTGTGGTAATCTGCCCCAGCTGGGATACGTAGGTATTTACCAGGCTTTCAATGGTGGTATAATTCTCTCCGTACTCCTCTTTATTGGTCTCAGTCAGCCAGCCTACCAGCTCCAGGACCGCGTCATTGACCTGACCGGCCAGACTGTTGGTCTGAATCTGCCAGGCCAGCATGGGATATCCGCTGTTCTGATCCTCAAAGAACTTGCTGCAGACCACGAAGCTGCTGCCCAGGCGAGTGACCATGGTTCCTGCCTTTAGGTCCTCCTCCGTCAGCATTTCCACCGTATCCGTGATCTTAGTGGCCGCCGTTCGAGTCTGTCCCACCGGATTATAATTCAGGATACCCGTATCCAGGCCATAGGCATTTCCCAGGCTGCCGCTTTTGAAATAACTGATAATGGCAGCTCCATACTCGATAGAGGACAGCTGCATCGTAGAATATGCATTTTCTACCACTGGCATGGCAGGATTGTCCATATCCTCCCCGTCATCGTAGCCACATTCGCCGATAATGCCTCCTGCATAACGGTTACACTCCGTAATCTGTCCCAGACTGTAGACATCCCTCACCAGGCTTTGCTTGGAGGAACCGTCACTGTTGGTTCCCGCCTTGGCGATCTTGCCCACAATGCCTCCGATGGTCTCCCGGCCGCTTAAGCTCCCATAATTGCAGCAGGAGAGGATCTCTGCCCCATACTGCATACAGCCTGTGATTCCTCCCACCTGGAAGAAGCCATTGACCGTTCCGTAATTCTCGCAATAGAGGGTACGGGCCTGGCTGCCATACATGGAGCCCACAATGCCTCCCATGCGGTACTGGCCCATCTTCACATTAACCGCCAGATTGCCCTCATTGCGGCAGCGAATGATCACGCCCCCGCTGATGCCTGCAATTCCTCCTGCATTTCGGTAGAAAGAGAAGCTGCCTATCGTTGTCTTGGCTGTATTGGTACAATTTACCAGGGAACCACTCTTAAGATAACCTACTATGCCGCCGCTGGCAGAATACAGCTCATGGTCTGTGCTGCTGACCTTGTCCCCATAGTTATTCAGGATCGTGCCGGTCACCCGCAGATTCTGCACCAGACCTCCGTCAATGACTCCAAACAGGCCCCCGTAGCGCTGGCTGGGCTGATCCGAGGACAGCTTCACCCTCAGATTCAGGATTTGCTTGCCATTGCCGTCAAAGGTGCCTCGATAGGGAGTGTTTTGGGTATTTCCGATGATCACCCAGGCGTAGGAGGTCTGAGAGGTATTCAGGTAAATATTGTTAACCAGACGGCCATTGATCTCTCCATGTCCCTGATTGACATAATCCGCAAACCAGGCCAACTCCGCCCCGCTGGTAATCAGAAAGGTGCCGGATTCATCCGTCTCCGGGATGCTCCTGCTGCTTCCGTCCCAGGCGTTCTGAACCACAGCTGCCTCCAGGGTCAGAGTCGGCTGGACCAGGCTGGTCAGCACAAGGCCCAGCACCAGCAGCAGACTTCCTATTCTCTTTTTCCATCCTTTTCTTTGCTTCTTCATACCTGGTTTCCCGCTTTCCTCGTACCTTGCCCACTGTATTCTTTTTGACACCGCCCGCCAGCTTTTCTCTCCCGCCGGCCTGCTGATGTAGGAATCGATGCAGGGGCTTTGAACCATTATAAATAGTAAATATATTTCAGCTGGAACCTCTGG
Organism: Lachnospiraceae bacterium; assembly: GCA_963661545.1. Classification (GTDB taxonomy): domain Bacteria; phylum Bacillota; class Clostridia; order Lachnospirales; family Lachnospiraceae; genus Scatomonas. Next base: position 23,027 of record CAVLCU010000002.1, read on the forward strand.
AAGAAGCTTCCCTTCGTATAGACCCGTTTCCAGATCTGGTCCTTGAAGGCAACCAGCTTGTCTTTTTGCTCCTGACTAATGGCATTTAGGCTGTAGACTGCTTCCTGACGAATGTCTACGATCTCCCGATAGGCCAAAGCCGTCTCCTCATCAAACAGTTTCCCGATCTGTCGCTGGTAGCGATAGAGAGAGGTATTGCGGATCCGCAGACCACTGACGGAGAGGATGTTCATGCAATAGGTAAAGAGGCTCCGCACTGCCACCCGGTTATCCGGATCCTGAAAGAGCTCCTTGGCCTTCTTGCTCTGCCGGCGCTTCCAGATGACCCAGATCAGGAAGGCCAGCAGAATCACCAGCAAGACAATCAGCAGAATCAGCAGGATCACCATCAGCACCTGGAACCAGTCAATCTCCTTGTCCGGCTCTGCCTGGTCTTCTTCTTCTGTCTGATTCTCCTCTTCCTCCTGGTTCTCCTCGGTCTGTTCCCCGGACATACCGGAAATATCCTGGAAGTCCTCCGCCCGCTCCATCACATTGAGGTAGGAGGGGGTGGTTTCAAAGGGCAGCCAGCCTATGCCGTCCTGGTAGTATTCCACCCAGGCGTGGGCATGGCTGTCGTCCAGGGTATAGGGCTGACCTGCGGTCATATTGTCCACATCGGAGGGGGTCACCAGATATCCCTCCACATAACGGGCAGGGATTCCATAATACCGAAACATCATCACTGCCGCACTGGCATAATGAACGGAATATCCGGTGGGGTTGATCTTCAAAAATTCATAGATAAAATCGCTGCCATTCCACTTTGAGGTCAGCTCCTCCGAATAGGTGAAGTCAGCGGTCAAAGCATAGAGGATATTCTGACGAGCCTGGGTATAGCTTTCGTGTTTCTCCCCTGCCTCCATCGTAACCTCTCCCAGCATATCTTGCAAGACATTTTGTATACTGATGGGGACATCCAGGTAGGTATCATAGACATAGGCATTGTAATAAGACTCCAGCTTCTGATATTCCTGCTCCTCCTGGCTAAGATTCTCCTGATCCAGCAGCCTGGCGGCCAAAGTGGGATAACGAACCACCTGATTGGCCAGAGCCTGGTAATGGTAGCTTCTGCTGCCTTCCTGGCCCACGGTCAGCAGGCCCTCATCCCCGATCTTCTGGTCTCCCAGATGCAGCAGGTCATTCCCGGCATCCAGCAATTCATAAGGCACATAGCAATACTTGCTGCTGGCTCCCAGATTCTGGATCTCTATGGTACCCGTTTCCACCTGCTTTCCCAGGGCTTTCGCAGCCAGGGCCAAAGCCTCCTGGCCATAATAACCGTCCGCATGGAGCCAATAGAAGAGATCCCGGCTCTCCCACCGCTTCTCGGAATCCGTCTCCTCCCAGCCGGTGCCCACATACTTACTGCCGGTGAAGCCTCTCAGATAATAGGACTCCGGCTGACTCATAGTTACCAAAAGGGCTTCCTTGCCCTGGGGATTCAGACTTCCCAGCCCCCGAAAATCCCCCTGGGGAAGCAATTGGGCCTCTCCCCCATACCTGCTCTCCTCAAGAGCTGCCAGGATGCCTTCCTTGCCAGCCTGGGCTGCTGCATTCTTCTCATAACGATCCACCGGCCTGACCAGCTGAGCCAGGAAGAAGAACAAGGCCAGACCGGCTGCCAATACCACCGCCAGTTCCAATCCGGCCAGACGAGACCGGTTGGCGGGCAGCTTTCCTGCATATCTGCGCAGCCAGATCAGCAGAAGACCTCCGCCCCAGGCCAGATTCCAAGGCACAGAAGCATAGATGCCGGTGACCGCCTGGGCGGTCAGGGGGGCCGCCAGCAGAACTGCCGTCAAAATGCTATTGCCGGACCAAACCAGATAGATCCCCGGATAGGCCAAGGCAGCCAAAGCCCACAGGTAAACCAGGCTGGCTGTCACCAGCTCCCGCCCCTGGTCCACACTGACCGGATATTGGGGCAGGAAATAGGGAAACTGCCTGCCTATGGTATCCATGGCCTGATTCAGCAGCAGGTTCTTTCCGTTGAGAAACAGATCTGAGAAAACCAGGACAAGCAAAAGCAGGGTCAAAAAGCTGATTCCCAGCCCCCATAATCTGACCTTTTTTCCGCTATAGAGGAAAAAAACAAAAAGAAAAGCCAGGGGAAGACTTCCAGCCAGGATGGCAGGCAGGGAAACCTCCAAACCCAGCAGGTCTGCCAGCCAACCTCCGGTGCAGGCCAGGAAAATCCAAAGAAGGACGCTATCGCTGATGACAGCCGTCCATTTTCCCCGCTTCCCCGGCTCCTCCGGAACTCTACGCAAGATAAAATTCATGACAATCCTCCCAACAATAGCCTTCTATATCTCCAGATAGACCAGGTCTTCTTCCTTGGTCATCGGTGTGGTGGTAATCACCCGTATGGTTTGATCCTGGTAGCTGCCGGCTGCCTGAGGCTGACAAACCACCTCCGTGATCAGACCTGCCCAGTCAAAGGTGGTCAAATCCTCCCGGTGCTGGGGAGAGAAGACCACCACATGGGCAAATTCAAACTGCTCGTGCCCTTCCATATAGTGGCTGAGGACGGAATAAGCATCCTGCCCCGGCACTGCGCTCAAGACCTGGGGATAGAGTCCCATCAGTTCTCCCTGATCATTGACCTCCCGGCAGAAGAGCTCGCCATGGGCGTGATTGTACCAGGCTATGCTATAGACGGTCTGATTCTCCGTCAGGCTCTCAGCCAGGGAGAAAAGGGCCTCCGCCAAAGCATCCATACAAGCCGGCTGGGGCAAGTCCTGCCCCTCTGGCAGACCGGTCTCTAATACCAGCAAAATCGTATTCTGTATGGGCAATCCATATTCCCTGACCATGGTAAGATCCAGTTTTTCCGATAATTTCCAGTGGATCTGCCGAATTCGATCGCCGGGACGATATTCCCGGATGGCGAAGGTCTCGCTGGAATCCGAACCTGCCTTGGACATGGAAAACATATCACTGTCCAGGCTCAAGCTCTCCCCGTAGAGGATCTGGGTCTCCATGGGGAAGATGTCCGGGGGAAATAAGGCCACCGTCTCCCCCTGGGCCTTGACCCGGAAGTGAAAGAGACCCAAGGGGTCATAGACCTCCAAGCCTGTCAAAGACACCTGCAGCTTGCCACAGTATTTGCTGGTGAATTCCACCGGCACCTCCACCCCGGCATGAGCCGGGGCCGCAGCAGCAATTCGGGTCTGAAAATGCTCTCCCGTCAGGAAATTCTCCCCCTCCAGCAGACAAAGAACCCGGGGCAGGGGAAAAAATCCTTTATTGTTCAGATACAATCGTCCCCTGGTAAAGCGATGCTTGACTCCCGTTACCCCCGCGGAAAAGGAGGTTTCCAGTTTCCCCACATGGAGTCGGGTCAAAACCAGGAGCAGGATGGGCAGGGCCAGGGAAAGAAGGGGGAGGAGGAAGCCCAGGTAGGACTCCGACCAGAACCAGAACAGGCAGGTAAATCCCAGCCAAAGGAAATAGAGAACTCTCGCTTTTATCATATGTCTACACTCCTGCCGGTCAGATCCCCTCCCCTCTGTGCCAAAGGCCCAGGGCAGGGGAGATCTGACCCTTATCAATATTCACTCAATCCCAGGTCTTTTCCCTGATCCAGACTAAATTGAATCGAAATGGTGCTGCCCGTGGTCACCTTATAGGCAGCCATATTCTTGCTGAGGAAGACGCCATCCATCGTTACCATCCAGCCTGAGCCCGAGGTCATGTCCTGGTCTCCCAGGCTGTCCAGATCCAGGGGATCCTTGACCTCATAACCCTCATCCTTATAGTGGAGGATCTGATCCTCCGTCAGCGACCAGCCCTCCAGCATGCCGCCTCGGCCGATCCGCTTCAGATAATATCCATCCGTAACCGTTCCGTCATGGACGGTGGTGAAGCCATAGGCGGCCAGCCGCTCCTCCACCACCTGGGCGATGGTCTGATTGCTCTGCACCGGAATGGTTTCATCAATCCAGGCTCCCAGGCCCAGCACTCCCGCATCCAGCTTGAGATTAATATAGAAGGTCTCCGGCGTCGTGGAATAATTGATGGTCAAGGTCAGGGTTTTGGAATATTGCTCGTTGTCCGTCACCGTCACCTGCAAGGTATTGGGTCCCTCATCCACATAGAGGGCATATTCATAACCGGCAGAGGTGATGCTCACAAAGGGAGCCTCCTGGCCGTTCAGGCTGACGGAAAAATTCCAGTTGTTCAGGGTATTGCCATGGACATCCCTGGCATAGACGGAAAGAGAGGCCGGATTGCTGCTGACAGACTGACCGTCCACCAAATTCAATTCCACATAGGGCTCGTATCCCTCCGGTGTATAGCTCCTCTGGAAGGTGATAATCCAGGTATAATTTTGCAATTGACCGTTGGAATCCAGAAATTCCACATAGATGGTATTGCCCCGGAAGGTGGAACTATCCTGGTAGAAACCATCCAGCTCCATGCTGATATAACCGCTGCTGCCGGCCCGATAGGTCATATCCGTGGTTACTCCGTTCTGGGTAATTCCCACATATTGGATCTTCTCCAGGCCTGTCGTCTGGCTGCAGCTGACACGGAAGCGGAAGGTCTGACTGGTGCTGGTCCAGGTATAGGCCTGCTTGCCTCCGAAACGGGCTGCCGTAATGACATCATTGATGCGGCTGCCGGTATCATCGGCGTCAATACTCTCAAACTGTACGGAAAAGTCTTCCTTTTGATAATTGATGGTGGCGCTGTAGATCAGCTGGTTGACACCGGAGCCTAAGGTAATCTTCAAATCATTGTTGCCCACCTTCAGACTGGTCTTATAGAGACCATCGGAATCCTGACTGACCGTTCCATTATTGAGACGCACCCGGGCATTGACCGCATCCGTCCCCCGGTAAGCCGAAACATTGAGCCACAATTCGCCATCCGTCACCACCTCAGTGCCTCCGTTGGCAATCTCCTGGCTGGTTTTGGCATTGGTCACGGTCAGATAATAATGATTGCTCTTATAATAGTAGACCGTATAGGTCTTGGAGGGGGCATCCACCTGGTTGTAGGCCTTATCTCGGAAGCGCAGCGTCACCCGAATCTGGTTGGCTCCCTCCTGCAGATTGACAAAATCCCCGTTAGAGAAGCTTTTGGTAGCTCCATTGACCGTGACGGTCTGGTTCACTAAGGTCAGGGCCTTTCCCCTCTCCGTCAAAGTAATGGTAAAATAATAGGCCGAATCCGTGGAGGTCTCCCCGTCCACAATAGAGGTATAGAAAAGTTCCCCGGATTCCTCCGGAGTCAGGGTGGAATCCGTACCACCATCCGCCGGATTCTTGTCCTTGGAACCGGAATCCCCCTTCTTATCGCCGCCGGAGTCTCCACTTCCTCCCTGACCGGAATCTCCCGAAGTCTTGTTTCCTCCGGAAGTGGTGGAAGAGGGATTCTTCTTCTGAATCAGGGAGATCAGGCTATCGTATTGGCTGGAGGTCTGGGAGCTGTTAGGATCTTCCCGGCTTTCCTCATAATTCTGGGTCTCCTCTTGATTCTCCTCTTGATTCTCCTCCGGATTCGTCTGGGGCTGCTGCTCCTCCTGCTGGTCCTCCTGGTCTTCCTGGTCTTCTTCCTCCTGTTCCTCCTGGTCCCGATCCCCGCTGCCGGATATATTGGCATTGGGAAGATTCTCCAGCAGGCTGGCATCGACTGCCAGGTTGTCAGAGGTAACATACATCCGAGAGGCATCCGCCTCCTCCTGATCCATGGGATTGGCCGGAGTCGTAGAGGCGCTGCCCATCAAAGCCACAATCACCAATACCAGCCCCAGGAGGAAGGCTGCCGCTGTCACCGGCTTTTTGATCTTATTCCAGAAACCTCTTATCTTCATCTTCTCCTCATTTCTGTCTTGAAAGCCCCAACCAACTTCACCCGCAGGGACCCACTGTTTATTGGCGGATCAGATCCGCAATGGCTGCCACATCAAAGACATCGATGGTGCCATTGTCATCCATATCTGCCCTTTCCAGATCCGGCTGACTGATTCCTCGAATCATATCTACCACCAGAGCCACGTCAAAGACATCCACCAGGCCATCCTGGTTCACATCTCCCTTGAGGATCTCCTGGCTTGCCACCACCTTGACACTGCAGGTCACCCGGACAGAGCCTGCCAATACCTCTATGGTAGCAGTGCCCTCAGCCAGGGCTGTCACTGAAGCAGAACTGCCCTGCCCCTCCAGGGTCAGAATATTCTTGTTGCTGTTGCGCCAAATGATCTTATCCGTGAGCTGAGCATCCGCCGGAAGGAGGCTGGCGGTCAGTCCGGCAGTCTCTCCTACCTTCAGCTCTAAGCTATAGGTATTCAAGGCAATTCCGGTTACTGTGACAGGCACCGATACCTGGCAGACAGCCTGATACGTCCGATCCCCCACCTGGGCGGTAGCTGTGATAGTGGCACTGCCTCCCCGTTTGGCTGTAATCTTGCCGGTGAATCCGCTGCCCTCCACCTGGGCTACATTTTTATTATCAGAATCCCAGGTAATCTCAGCCTCATCCGTGGTGCCCAAAGGCAGCAGGCTGGCGGTCAGGGTGGCGGTGGAGGAGACATCCAGCTCCAGCTTTGTCTGACTCAGCTCCATACCTGTGCAGGCCAGAGCCGGTGCATCCTGGGTGGTCAACTGAATGGGGCTGGAGTAAAGGGACCAATTGCCTGCTCCATCCTGCATGATCGCATAGAGATATTGGCTGGTCTTGGCCAGCCCCGTCAGGGTAATGGTATTGGTTCCCTCCTGGACGGCCACCTCCGCCTTGGTTCCCTGCTGCCGATAGGCAGAGGAAGTAGGCAGGGAAGTGGGAATGGTATCATAGAGCATATAATACAGGCTGCCGGCCTCAGAAGCCGTAAAAGTCAAATCCACGCTGTTGGCCAGGCGGTTCGACAGGGCATCCTTGTCTGCGCGGATCACGGGTGCCGTGGTATCATTTTCCAGCTTTACCTGATAGGTCTGGCTGGAGGAGCCATCCTGGGCGGTTACCTGAATGGACACCACTGCCTCCCTGGCAGAGGAGGTCAGACTAAACTTATAATAAGTACCGGTGGTCAGCTTCACGGGCTTGATCACCGCTGTGGTGGTACAGCCGGATACCGGTTTCACCGTAACCAGACTGTTATCCCCATGCGCCGGAGTTACCCAAAGGTAACAGCTGCTGGGTCGGTCCCTGTAAGGAATGGTATACTCCACTCGCTCCCCTGAGAGTTCCTCCAGGGGATAATAGCTATAGACGCTTTGATCCGTGGAAAAATTGGTTCCGTTGCTTAAGAAGAGGGTAGTCAAGGCCAGCAGATTGGTCTTTTCCGTAAGCTGGAAGGTATAGGTTTTCTGCCGAGTCCCCTGGGTCAGGGTCACCGTCACCTCTGCCTTGCCCTCCTTCAGACTGATTTCCTGCTGATTGCCTTCCTTTCCATTGATCGCAACAGAGACTCCCTCCCCCGCCTGGGCAGTGAAGACCAGACTGGTCACTCCATCTGCCACCTCAATGCTATGACTATCTGCATAGGGCTGGAAGCTGCCGCCGTCGATCACTGCCTTGGGATCCGATACCGTCACATCCTGAAGGACCAATTCCGACCGGCTGACGGACAAGAGACTGCCGCCTTCGGTGCACAGGTAGAAGGTTCCATCTTCCTCCATCACAATGCTTCCGGTGGCCAGATCGGTGGAGGCCGCGGAAAGCCTCAGGTAGGTATTTTGCTCCGAAGCCTGGGTCTGTCCGGCCTGATCCCACAGCACATAGCATCCGGCATAGGTACCGTTCTTCACGGTAAAATAGACCCGGGCAGCCTGGCTTTCACTGCCCTCCCCCGGAACTACCAGGGTAGCGCTCTCATTGAGCATGCCATTGACCGAGACCTGATAAGCCAGGCTCATGGCCCCTGTAGCAGAATCCAGATCCACCACGGCCAGATAATAGGAGCCGGAGCCATAAGGCTGACTGGTGGAGGCTGCTCCGCTGCTGTAACCCACATAGAGTCGATTCTGGCAGATCACAGGAGTGGACCGGCTGCTGCCTCCCAGCTTCAGGGTCTGAAGGCTTCCCAGGTCCAGGCCCTCCTGGCTAATGGCATAAGAGCATACATAGCCATTCAGACTGGTAAAATAAAGCCGTCCCTCATAATAAGACAGGCCTGCCCCGCTTGCCCCCAAAGAGCCCAGGGAAATGCTTTGCTTCAGGTAGCCGCTGGTCTTATCCAGACAGAGCAGCTGGCCGCCGTAAGAGACAAGGTAGAGATTGGCAGCATCGGTATAAGGACTGGTGGTATAGAAGCCACCGGCAGCCCCGTATTTCCATATACAGGTCTTTTCCTCCAGCTGGGAGGAAGGATCCTCATCCTCAGCCGACAGGCAGACCAGATAGGCCTTTGTGGCAGAGCTGTTATAATAAGCCCCATAGACCAGACCCTCATCACAGCGGAGACCGCCGGTCAGGATCCCCCCATCCGGATTGGCATACAGCCAAAGGGATTGAAGGGTAAAGGCATCAAAGGCCTGAATGCGGCCATTGACCAGGGGAACAAAGATCTTGCCGGCCCCGTAGATGGGCTTATTGCCCAGACCGGTCTGGCCTTGCAGGCTCAAGCTGGCCTCCTTGACCACCTCTGCGGATTCCGGATCTATCAGCATCAGTCTGGTCTCGTCATAGGCACATACCATCCCGTCCACCAGAATAATCCCACTGAGGGAACCGTATTCCTTTCTCCAATTCAAAGCCGCATTCCCGCTGCCATCTGCCGGGTCAGCCGTCAGAACATTCTGATTATCCGCCCCCTTGTAGACCCCCGGCCATTGGGCATCCAAAGCGGAATCCTGGCTGCCTCCTCCGATCTTCTCCAGGGTCACGGACACTTCCATATCCTCCTGGGGGGTCAGACTGCCCTGACCGGTCACATAACCGGCGGCAGAAGCGGTATAGGTATAGGTCTCGCCCTGAGTCAGCAGGTAGGAACCGTCCTGCGAGGGAAGGATCAGGGAACCTTCCCCATCATAGACAGACAGACGCAGAGAATCGGGACTCTTTTGGAAGGTCACCGTGCAAACGGGCAGACTGTGAAGCAAGAAGACATAGTCCAGCGCCCTGGTCTGATCCCCATCGCTGCATCCTAAGCGAATCTGGTCCAGGTCATCCACCTGTTCCAGGGTATAGGTCTGGGACACCTCCTGCCCATTGATATAGAAGCAGGTGCCTGCCTCCTCCCGGGGCGTCTGGGTGATGGTAAGGGTCTGGCTTCCCGTGGGTACATAGAGATCGTAGGTCCTGATCTCCGGGTCAAAGGTGGGAGCAGGCTCCAGAAGAGAACCATATTGGCTCCGGAATTCCACCCCTGCCAGGGCAAGGCCCCGATAGACCTTGACCCGGTAAACCTCCTGTTTCTCCCCCGCCTGGAGGGTAATAGTGACCTCCGTGGCGGTCAGGCTGCCGGAGGCCAGTAAAAAGCTCAATGAGGTATATCCCCCGGTGGTACTCAGCTCTTTTTGGACTGCCTCACCGGTTCGATCTATATAATCGGCGGTAATGGTAACATCCTCCAGGTCGTCCCTCAGGTCCGGCCATACATAGACGGAGGATTTGTTCACGGGCACCACCAGCTCATATTCCATATTCGTAAGATCCAGATCGGATAAATCGTAGATAGAATCCGGATCGCTATTGCTATTATAGGCAGTAAAAAGCAGACTCTCCAGCATGGGAGCTGCCTGACTGACCTGGACATCACAGGAGACCTGGCAATCTCCTACCCTGGCCCTTACCGTGGCAAAGCCTTCATTGACAGGGCTGGCCGTCAAGGTTGCCTGGGTTCCCTCGCCGGTTACCGTAACAACCTCCGGATCATCGGATTCCCAGAGGACGTCCTCATATTGGGCATCCTCCGGAAAGATTCTAAGGGACAGATAAGCCGTCTCTCCCTGGGAGAGACTCAGACTGGTTCGACTCAGCTGCAGATCCAAGACAGGCACGATATCCTCTGCTTCCTCCCCTTCTCCTGTCATCCCCGATGCAAGATCATCGGCCTTGATAGACACAAAGTGGCTCTGCACAGAGGACAGACCCACAAGGCCTGCCAGGAGTATTGATAAAAGTCCCTTTTTCCATCCTGTCTGTCTCATAGCATTCTCCTAATACAAATTCTGTCTGGGGGCAGTTTCCTGCCCCCAGGAGGGCGGATCAAGTCTCTCCGCCGGTTACTATACTCAATAGTCTGGCCACATCTGCATTGGTCAGGAGGCCGTCTCCGTTGATATCGGCCACCTCCATATCCTCACTGGTTCCCTGGGTAATGGCATTGAGCAGCAAGGCCACGTCCGCATTGGTAATCTGGCCGTCGCCGTTTAAATCTCCCAGGAGAACCGTCTGCCTCTTATGACATACGCTGCAGACCATGCCCTGGTCTGTCTTCACATAGTCATGGGCAAAGGTTACCTCACTGGCTGCGGATCCCTTCAACCGGTTGGAGGCGGTATGGATGGCCAGCTCCATGCTCATGGAAACCTCATCCGCCTCTACCCTGCAATCTGCCAAAGCCTGGAAGGTAAGGGTAATGGACCCCGTATCTGCCATAGAATCCCCCAGGGTATAGGCCGAATAGGTATTGTCCTTCTCTACCCAGAAGCCGTCACTGGCCTTCAGGTCAGAGACCTGACAATCCTTGGTCAGATCGATGGACAGCTTATCCGAGGGGTAGGCCAGCACTGCCTTCAAAGCCCTGACATCTGACCCGTCAGGGGTCTTGTAGGTGAAGGTCAGCTGGAAGCTATCGCCCTTGTGGACGGAAACTTCTGTCTGAGAAGTGGTTACCGTCAATCCGGCTGTATCCACATCCACTGTCACCTCTGTTACAGCGGAAAAATCTCCCGCCTGCACCGTAATGGTGGTGGTTCCTGACTTCTTCGCCTGAACGACTGCCTGCAGGGCATTGCCCTCCGCCGGCTCCACCGCAGCGATGGCCGCATTGCCCGTGGTCCAGCTGATCTCCGGCATATCCGTAGGCTGAGCCGGATTCAGGGTGGCAGTAAGGGTAGCGGTGGACTGGTTGACATTCAAGGAAAGCTTGTCCCTGTTCAGGGAGATTCCTTCCAGGGGGACATAGGCCTGAATGGCCGCCTGATAAACCTGGGAAATATTGCCGGAGGCATCCACCAGAACCATAAATACCTGCGTCTGGTCATTGCTCAATCCTGTCACCTCAATGCTGTTGCCGCCTTGCAAAGCCTGGAAGCTGGCCCCATGCTCCATTATAGTGGAAGCTTCCGGTGTCTCTCCATCGGATCCTGTCACCACATAATAACCGGTAGCCGGCTCACTGGAACTGAAGCTGATGGCTGCACAGTCTGTCTTCCGGCCGCTCACCCTCAGATTCTCTGCCACAGGGCTGGTATGGTCGATGGGATTCAGAGTCAGCATATATTCTGTCTGGTACTTGCTGCATTCTGCGGTTACCCTTACTTTGACCTGGGTGGGCTTGGTGGTATCTGCAAAAGGTATCGCATACCGGTCCCTGCCATCCTGGGTCACTGCGGTCAAAGCAGTCCCTGCCTGGCAATCCTTCACCCCACTGACGGCTATCACCTCAAGGCTGGCCTTGTCCGCCGCCTCCGGCCACAGATAGGCGGTACCTGTTCCGTCTGCATAAGTATAAGAATAAACCGTCTCATCGGCCGCAAATTCCGGGGTCAAGGTGCCGGTCTCCCCATAGGTCTCATCCTCTGTCACACACAGAGACTGGAGACTGGAATCCTTGGAGCGGGCTTCTACATTCAGGGTATAGATCTTGGAATTCGTGCCATTTACCAGGGTAACCTTGATGGTAGCCTTTCCCTGATCCAGGGCAACCGGATAGCTCTCCGTGACCGTCTGGTTATTGATCCATACGGTAGCTCCCTTCTCCGCTGTGAAGGTCAATTTCAGGGTATCCAGATCCGGATCTACCAAAATGGTATGTTCCGATGCGCTGGCCTTGAAAGCTCCTCCGTCTACCAGGGCATTGCCCCCCTCTGCCTGGATATTGGTCAATCCCAGGAAGGTGGTCTCCAGGGCATAGGTCCAGCTTCCGTCATTGGTATAGTAGATGGTTCCGTTGCTGTCGGCATAGAGCCGGTGGAGACAGAACTGGCTCTGGCTGGCCTTCCACAGGACGCCGCTGGCCGGATCAGCCTCCGTCATGCCCGCTTTATCCTTCACCATATAGATGGAGCCGGAGCTGACATTGCAGGTAAAGTATACATAGACATAACCGGTCTCCTGAAAGTAACCGGTAGAAAGGATACCGGATGCCTGACAGTTGCCCTCCGTGGGTACCGAATAAGCCAGACTCATAGCTCCGGTCTCCGGATTGATGTCTACCACATAGATTCCTGCATCCTTGTAGGGTCCTACCGAACCGTCTGCACAGGCGAAATAGAGTCTGTTATTGTAGATAACCGGAGTATTGGTGCTGCGTCCTCCCAGATAAAGAGGGTCAATGGTATGCACTGTGTCAATCAAGCCCTCACTGGTCAGGTTGAAGGCGTAGGTATATCCTGTCGTGGTGGTCAAAAAGAGGCGGCCCTCATAATAAACCACACTGCCCCTCGTGCTGCCGTTAATAGGAATCTTCTGCAGGGTATTGCCGGTAGCCTTCTCCACCCCGTAGAGGATACTGGTATCTCCATTGCCGGCGTCGCTGGTTACAAAGACATAGTCGGAGTTGGACCAGCTTCCGGCGAAATAGAAGCCCCCCATATGGGAGAAGGTCCAGGTGGCCAGCTTCTCCTCATTGGTGCTGGTGGGATCCTCATCGGTCGCACACAGGCAGACAAAATTCGCCGCGGAGGTGGGATTGTTATAGAAGCCCACATAGACATATCCGTCATCGTAGCGCATCTGGGCTCTGGGAGTTCCTCCCAGCTTATCCTTGTAACGCCACAAGGGTTCCAGGGTATCGGCATTGAAGGCCTCCACCGCTCCTGACTGAGCCACGAAGATCATCCCGTCTCCGTAAACCGGAGGCATATACTGGTATCCGGGAGCCCCGGTCATCTTCTGGCTGATCAGCAGCTTACCCGTATCCTTATCCGCCACCACCAGGTTGTCTCCTAGGTATCCATACCAGCGGTCATTGACAATGATTCCTGCGCTGGTGGATCCGGTAGAAACCGATTCCCCCAGCTGCCGCATCCATTTGACTGAAACAGCATCGCTGCTGATGGGGGTAGCCCCATCAATGACGGCATTGTTATCATTATTTTTGGCATTGCCGCTGTAGGAGGCCCAATCCGAATCGAAATTCTTCAGCTCTGTATTCTCCGAAGCCTCCTCCAAAGCCCCCTTTACTGTCATGGGAGCGCTGGACTCTACGGTGAAGGTACCGCTGACAGACTTATATCCCTTGGCCGACAGGGTATAAGAATAATCCCCCATAGTCAGGTAATAGTGCCCGTCCCTGGCATCCTGATGCTGTCCCTTGGCATCCGTGATATTGACGATGGCCGTCTCCGGCTCCTTGAGGAAGGTCACCTCTGCCGGGGCGATTCCATAGACATAGACCAGGTATTCCCCGGCCTTCAAATCCCCATTGCTGACCTGGATCAAGAGCTTATGAACCCCGGCCGTCAGCGTCAGCTCATAGGTCCCCATCCCGGTCTCCTCATCCAGCTCCACCGGTGTCCCATTGACCTGAATCTCATCTCCTACACCGCCTCTGGTCAGCTGCAGGTTCAGGCTTTCCCCATTGGTGGAGATTCCTACCAGATATTCCCGGTTGGAGTACTGGAAGGAAGAAGAAAGCTCCACACTGCTGCCGTCTCCTGTTGTGGCACTTAAGCCGTTCAGGGTACAGCAGCGCTTCACCAGGATGGTCCATACCTCATCACCGGCAGAGGTCTCTATGGTCAGGGTATAAGTGCCCCCTTCTGCAGAGTTGGCCACATAGGGCAGGTAAGCGCCGGGGCAATAGAGCTGATAAGCCCCCAGCCTATTGGTGGTCATCGCAGCGGTCTTTTCCGTACCCGAGTAGGTCGTCCAGGCCAGGGTAGCCGTCTTCACCGTCTTGCCCGGTCGAAAGGTGGGAAAGAGATAGACAAAGGTCTGTCTCCAGGCCGGGGTATAGAAGGTAACTACCTTATTCTCTGCATCCAGGCTGGATTCATAGAGGCTGGTATCCCTTATGACCATGCTGGAGGCAGCCGTCATGCTCTCCAAGGCATTGACGGATTGATCCTTTTCCACCAGGATCTGACCCCTGGCTGTCACATAACCATCGGTAACGGAGAAGCTGGTCAGTCCGTCTGAAAGTCCTGTCACCACAGCCTGGGTAGGATCCTCCGGATCCACCGTCACGGTTGCAATGCTGGCATCCTCCGTGGTCCAGGTCAGAGGATAGGAGTCCATGGTCACAGCAGAGGTTACCGTGGCCTTCACCCGGGCCGTGGGCTGGTCTGCCGTCAGATCCACCCCGGGCTGATCCAGGGTAATGGTTTTAATATTGTCGGTTCGGGTTCGGTAAAAGGTCAGCTTATATTCCTGGGATCTGCTGTCCTCCCCCTCCCGCACTGCCTTGACAATGGCCGTGGTCACCTGCTGATCCTGGTTGAGATCCAGCCGATAGACCAATGTGCCCGCAGTAGTTCCCTCCGTGCTTGCCTTGTCACCGTTGACGTAGACTGCATCCACGGAAGCATCATAGACACCTACCGTCAGGGTGACATAATCTCCGGTCAGTTCCCCTGTATTGCGCATTTCCGTAGAAGATGCCACATAGCCGCTCATAGCAACAGACTTATTGTTGGCAGAGGTAACCGCCAGGGACTTCAGATTGGTCTTGCGCTGAACCTGAATGGTCCAGCTCTCCTTGCCGCTCAGGGTGGTCAGCTCCATCTGCATCTGACCGGTAGCGGTTGTGGACTCCAGGGGGGTAGGAGTGGCTTTGGCTGTAGTAAAGGCCGATGCTGTACTGTCCATGGGCAGACTTCGGCTGATCTCAGTTCCCTTATTCTGAGTAGCCCCGGAGATATAGGAGAGCTTGCCGCTTAAGGGGCCGGCCTCCTTGTCCAGATCCAGACTCATGTAAAAGTTATTCGATGTCTCCGGAACATAGACCCTGCAGATCCGGTTTTCATAATCCAATTGGGTCTCATAATCCAGATTGGTGCTGACTGCCCCGAAGGAGGCTCCCAGCAGGACAGACTGGCTCTGGGAGGTTTCCTCTCCTGCTCCACTGTCTGTCTCTGAGGTAATCGCAGCATCTTCCCCTGCAGACCCCGTCGGTTCCCCGGCAGCAGGAGTCGCCCAGGTGCCCATAAACAGAAGGGCACTTAGGAAAAGTGCTAACTGTTTTTTCATGTTCTTCATGTCTTGTCTCCTTTTTTCGTCTTACGGGGGTCATTTTTATTCCCAGCCTGCATAGAGGGTCTGACTGTGATCCACGGTGTCCTTCTGGAAGTTCCAGGGTTCTGTACAGGCTTCATCCTTATACCAGCCCCGGAAGAGACTTCCTTCCTTCACCGGGATCGAGGGCTGGGAGATCTTACTTCCCTTCTTCACCCTGCAGCCTGCTACCGGACTTCCTCCCCGGGCATCAAAGCGTACCGTCTTTCTGCCCAGGAAGAAAAACAGGAAGACAAGCAGGGCGAGGAGAAGAAGGCCCAGCAGGATCCATACCAGGGGAGAAACAGAAGAAGAGGCTGTGGGGGCAGTACCCTCGGCCCAGCCGGCATAGAGAGTCATATTCCCCTCTACCTTGTCCTGACTGAAATCCCAGGCTTCTCCCTGCAGATCCATATCCCTGTACCAGCCCTCCAGATAATAGCCTTCCTTTTCCGGATCCTCCGGCCGGTCAATCTTACTTCCCAGAGCTACTGTCTGATCCGGCAGGCTGGTGTCGCAATTGGTCACAAAGCGCACCCTGCACTCCTGACTTACTGTCACTGTCACATCCTGAGCCGTGGTGGCATAGCTGTCATTGCCATCCGGAAGGGATACCTGCTGATTGCTGTTGCGAATCACGGAAGAACCGGATTCTCCGATTACCTTCAGCTGAAAGCTGCCAATCAGGGTCTCCGCCTTCCAGCTGGCTCCCCCGGTCAGGGATACGAAATTCATATAAAAGGCATGGGTGGTCTGATCTCGCATGGCCAGGTCAGTAGTGGTAATACTCCCGGTGGTCATCTCACTACCTTCCACCAGCTCAAAAAAGCTGCTGTCATAGAGGATCTCATCCTGCATGGCATACATGGTATAATCCGTATCGGAATCCGTCCGCTTCAGGGTAAGGGTTACCGTAATCAGATCTCCGGTGGTCACCTGCTTCTCCTCCTTGCCATCCACCGACAGCTCAAAGGCGTAGGTCTGGGAGGAGTCCTCTGCCGATACCGGAAGGGCCAGAAGGCTCCATAAGGTGCACAACAGCAACAACAAACTGCTTATCTTTTTCTTCATAAATTCTTTCTTCTACCTCCAACTTACCTCTTGTACAGGAAAAAGCGCCCATGCGACCAATCGCCGCACAGGCGCTCATGAAGGTTCTACGCAGGCGGACCAGGTGACAGCAGGTGCCCAGCACATAACCATCGTATCTGACTTATCCACATGCCGACCTTCCGCTTTGCTCTTGTCCTCCATCTCATCGACCATGGCTTCACAGTGACTCACTCGCAGGGAATTCCACCCTATTCCGACTGTTCTCCCCCACAGGCGAGAACCTGGTTATCTGCCCTATTCAGTTACTCCCTCTAAAATACCATGGAATACCTTTTTTTTCAAGAGGATATAGGCTGCAATTCAAGAGTTCACAATTTCTGCTTTCTGCAGATTTGGCAGACCCGCAAGACCTGCCCCTCCACCCGAAACCGCACCTCCATCCCTGCAAATCCAAATCCATAGACCCGATCCGGATCCTTTTGATAGGCAGGTCTGGGATCCAGAGCCAGCACCTCCTGCAGAGCCTCCCGATGTTCCACCGCCACCTCTTTTAGCCAGCAATCCGGAATCTCCACCTGCAGCCTGTAATCCTTGGTCTCCTGGGTAAAGCCGCCCACAGCCTCCGGATGACTGTCCACGTAGGGAAGATAGGGTTTGATATCGAAAATAGGGGTACCATCCGCCAGGTCCGCACCGGAAACATGAAGAAGGGGCCCCTGGGGGCCCTCCCATTCCATTCCCTCCAGCTTCACGCAGGACAAGCCCAGACTATTGGGCCGAAAAGGGGATCAACTGGCGAAGACCCCGATACGCTGATTGCCTCCCAGACGGGGGGGACGCACGGTAGGCGACCAGGTATCCCGCAAGGCCTGGGAGAACTGCCAGATCAGCCAAATATGGGAAAATTGTTCCAGCCCTCTTAAGGCATCCGGATTGCGATAGGGAGGCTCGAAAACAATCTGCGCCTTCAGCTGGGGAGCCAGCCCGCTCTGCCTGGGGATGCCAAACTTGTCCGGAAAGTCACTGTGGATTCTGGCGATAATCTCCATATTCTTCTCTCTTATTCTGTAGTCTTAGGACAGCTCCAGCTTACCCGTATAGAGCTGGTAATAGGTTCCCTTTTGCCGGATCAATTCCTCATGGGTACCCCGCTCGATGATGCGGCCATGCTCCAATACAATGATGGCATTGCTGTTGCGGATGGTAGACAGGCGGTGGGCAATGACAAATACCGTCCGTCCCTTCATGAGATTGTCCATACCCTGCTGCACGATCTGCTCGGTCCGGGTATCGATGCTGGAGGTAGCCTCATCCAGGATCAGCACCGGCGGATCTGCGATGGCCGCCCGGGCAATGGACAGAAGCTGCCTCTGTCCCTGGGACAGCTCCTCGCCGTCTCCGCTTAAGTGAGTATCATAACCCTGGGGCAGACGACGGATAAAGGCATCGGCCTGAGCCAGTTTTGCTGCCTGATAGACCTCCTCATCCGTGGCATTCAGCTTGCCGTAACGGATATTTTCCATAATACTTCCGGTAAATAGGTGGGTATCCTGCAGAACGATTCCCAGGGAATGCCGCAGGTCCGCCTTCTTAATCTTGTTGATATTGATGCCGTCATAGCGGATCTTCCCATCCTGCACATCATAGAAGCGGTTGATCAGGTTGGTGATGGTGGTCTTACCGGCCCCGGTGGAGCCTACAAAGGCCAGCTTCTGTCCCGGCTTGGCGAAGAGGGTCAGGTCGTGAAGGACAATCTTGTCATCGGTATAACCAAAGGATAAGTCGGCAAAGCGAACATCTCCCTTCAGCTCCGTATAAGTGACGGTGCCTTCCTGCCTGTGGGGATGCTTCCAGGCCCACAAGCCGGTCCGCTCCTGGCACTCCTCCAGACTTCCGTCCTCTTTCCTGCGGGCATGGACCAGGGTAACATATCCATCGTCCCTCTCCGATTCCTCATCCATAAGGCGGAAAATCCGTTCTGCACCGGCCAGGGCCATAATGATGGAGTTAAATTGCTGGGCTACCTGGGAGAAGGGCTGGGTAAAGCTCTTGGTAAATTGCAAATAAGCCACAATGGTACCGATGGTCAGGCCGCCGATTCCCTCCACCAGGAAGACACCGGACAGGATGGCAATGACCACGAAGAGAATATTACCCAGGTTATTCATCACCGGTCCCATGATGGAGGCAAAAATATGAGCCTGGGAAGAGCTTTGGTAAAGCTGGTCATTCAGGGCATCGAATTCCTCCTCGGATTTCTTCTCGTGATTGAAGATCTTCACCACCCGCTGCCCATTCATCCGCTCCTCCACGAAGCCGGTGATATTGGCCAGGTCCACCTGCTGGCGAACGAAGAACTTACCGCTGCTTCCTCCCAGCTTCTTGGAGATCAGGTACATAACGAAAACCATGGCCACCGCCACCAGGGTCAGCAGGGGGCTCAGCACCAGCATAGAGATCAGGGTAACCACCACCGTGATGGAGGACATCAGGATCTGGGGAATGGACTGGTTGATCATCTGCCGCAGAGAATCCGTATCATTGGTATAAAGGCTCATGATGGAGCCGTTGGTATTCTCATCAAAGAAGCGGATCGGCAGAGTCTGCATATGGGAAAACATCTCATCCCTGACCCTTTTTAGTACACCCTGGCCAATCTTGACCATGAGGCGGCTGTAGAGGAAGGATCCCACCACTCCCAGCAGGAAGATGCAGGCCAATACCACCATAGCCTTATAAAGCTCCCCATAATAGGGGTTGGCCTGACCCACCAGGGGCAGAATATAATTGTCCAGCATAATCTTCATGGAATAGGAAACTGCTATGGAAGCCACCGAGCTGACGGCGATGCTGACCAGGACAATCAAGAATTCCGCCTTGTAGGTGCCGGTAACATATTTCAATAGCCTGGCTGCCGTCTTCATAGGACTTTTTGTCGAAGGCTTCTTTTGTGAATGTTGTGAATTATTCATTTTCTGCCCTCCCCTTTACCTGAGATTCATAGACCTCCCGGTAAATCTGATTGTTTTTCAAAAGCTCTTCCGAGGTACCCATGCCATTGATCTGGCCATCCTCCAGAACCAGGATCAGATCTGCATCTTCTATAGAAGAAACACGCTGCGAAATGATGATCTTGGTGGTATCCGGAATCTCTTCCTTGAAAGCCTTGCGGATCAAGGCGTCCGTCTTGGTATCTACGGCGCTGGTGGAGTCATCCAGAATCAGGATCTTGGGCTTCTTCAGCAGGGCTCTGGCAATGCAAAGCCGCTGCTTCTGGCCGCCGGACACATTGTTGCCCCCTTCAACGATCCTGGTCTCATATCCCGCCGGGAAGTCCTGGATAAAGCCATCCGCCTGAGCCAGGCGGCAGACTCTTTGCACTTCCTCATCACTGGCCTTCTCATCCCCCCAGCGGATATTGTCATAAATACTGCCGGTAAAAAGCACATTTTTCTGCAAGACTACTGACACCTGGTCCCGCAGGGCCTGCAGGTCATACTTGCGGACATCAATGCCCCCCACCTTGATGCTGCCGCCGGTCACATCATAGAGACGGGGAATCAGCTGAACCAAGGTAGACTTGGCACTTCCGGTTCCTCCGAAGATACCCACTACCTGACCGGACTTAATGTGCAGGTCCGCATCTTTCAGAGCCAATTTGCCCTCGTCTCCGGAATAGCTGAAGTTCACATGGTCAAAATCGATATCCCCATTGGCCACTTCCTTAATGGCATCCTTGCCATTCTCCATCTCCGGCACTTCCTCCAGCACCTCCACCAGACGGTCGGTGGAAGCCTGGGCGATCATAATCAATACGAAAACAAAGGAAGCCATCATCAAGGCCGAGAGAATCTGCATGGCATAGACCAGGACACTGGTCAGCTGGCCGGACTGCATATTGCCTACGATGATATCGTGGCCCCCGATCCGCACCATGCCCAGGATGACCCCATAGACCACCAGCATCATCACCGGGTTGTTAAAGGCCACGATCTTCTCTGCCTTGGTAAAGAGTTCAAAGACCTTCTGGGAGACCTTGTTAAACTTCTGAATCTCGTAATCCTCCCTCACATAGGCCTTCACCACCCGGGCTGCGTTGACATTCTCCTGAACCGTATTGTTGAGCACATCATAGGTATCAAAAACCTTGATGAAATACCGGTGAGCCCTCTTGGCAATAAAGATCAATAAAAAGCCTAAAACCGGCACCGTGATCAGCAGCATCAAAGCGATCTTGGCATTGATAGCCAGAGTCATCAGCAAGGCCAGGATAATCATCAAAGGCGCCCGCACCAGCATACGGATGGTCATCATAAAGGCCATCTGCACATTGGTGATATCCGTAGTCATACGGGTCACCAGACTGGAGGCGGAGAAATGGTCGATGTTCTTAAAAGAAAATTCCTGCACCTTATAAAAGACATCATGCCGCAGATTCTTGGCATATCCTGCTCCGGCAATGGCTCCGTACTTTCCCGCCAGGGCTCCAAACAGCAGAGCCAGCATGGCCAAAGCCAGGAGAAAAGCCCCTGTCCGGATAATGTAAGCCAGATCCTGATTCTGGATCCCCACGTCGATAATCTTAGACATTTGGAAGGGAATCAACACCTCCATCAGGACCTCCAGCGTCACC
Organism: Lachnospiraceae bacterium; assembly: GCA_963661545.1. Taxonomy (GTDB): domain Bacteria; phylum Bacillota; class Clostridia; order Lachnospirales; family Lachnospiraceae; genus Scatomonas. The sequence continues at coordinate 44,085 of CAVLCU010000002.1, forward strand.
AACACGGGCGCCAAAATGCTTTCCTTCTTGAATTCCCTCAGTGATTTTAGCAAAACCTTGTTCAAAATCCTTCACCCCTTTGTTCATTAGTTTCATTTTCCGGAAAAGCCAGCACGTTCTGATAGATTTGAAGCAGATAGCGGCGAAAGCTTTCCTGTTCTTCCTTGGTCAGTCCCTTTACCATCTGTAGTTCCATCCTCTCCCGCCGTCGGATCATCTCCTTCACCTTGGCTTCCTCCATACCGGTCAGAGATACCAGCTTGACCCTGCGATCCTGGGGACTGACCCGGATCCGTACAAAATTCTTCTCCTCCAGAAGCCGGAGGATATGACAGATGGTAGGATGAGAAACCCGCAGACAATTCTGAATATCCTTCTGGCTGGTGCTGATGCCCTCCTCTTCCCTGTCCTTCAGAAAATGCATAATCCGCATCTGCTGCATGGTTAGATTGAATTCCCGGCAATCCGCATTGCCCCGCTGACTAAGGGTCTCACTTAAGATCTTAATCAAGGCACCTGTAGGAAGTTCTTCCAGCTTTCCCATCTCCTATCCTCCTTCCGTATCATGTAGCATGTTACATATTTAGGTCGCATGCTACATTATAGGAAGGATTTTATCATTTGTCAAGACCCAATTGTCAATCCTGGCAAAAAAAAGATCCTGCGATTTCCCGCAGGATCTGATCCTCTCTGATACGCCTGGTTTGACTGTCCCCCACTGTCCTGCCTCGGCCGTCGCCACCGGTATCCCCAAGCCGGGCTTTTAACAGCAATAGAAACCGCTTCCCGGGCAGCAGCAGCTGCATAGGGCATTGATGGCACAGCAGGAGCAGCAGGCTTTGGCCGCGCCTGACTGGTCGCATTCCCCCATGCCGAAACCGCCTCCCATGTGGGAATACCACTCGCTGTCGCCGGAGAGCTGCTGGAGCAGTCTCTGGAACTGCAGATTCTCCGGCTCCAGGTTCACTGCCATCTGGGCATCCTCCAGGGCATTCACGTTATTGCCCAATCCGGCATTGGCAATGGCATGGAGATAATACCAGGTGCCATTGCGTCCGGATATATGATTCAGCACATTCAATGCCTCCATATAATGGCCATTGTTGATATAATTGACTGCGGCCTGCAGCTCCACAGAATTCCCGTAATTCCCCTCTGTCCAGCCCCCATAGCCATAGCTTCCTCCGCCGCTGCCGTAGCCCTGGGAGGAAGTGCCATGCTCCCTCTCGTCCATAATCTGCTTGTATGCCTGCTGGATCTGCTTGAACTTCTCCTCCGCCTGGGCCTTGTTGGGGTTGTTGATATTGGCATCCGGATGGTACTTCCGGCTCAGGCTTCTGTAAGCCTTCTTTATCTCCTCTGCGCTGGCGTCCCTTGATACGCCCAGCACCTCATATGGATCCTGCATGGATTACTTTTTCTCCTCATACTTGCTCTTCTGCTCTGTCCGCAGCATCTGATACCTGGTCCAGATACCAGCATACAATATATTTTTCAAAATGTCCACATTTTCTAAAACGGGCAGACGTTCAAAGGCCTTGGAGGCGGAGGCCGCCATCATGGTCAAAACCTGCAAAGCCTTCTCCTGATAATCCTCCTGATCCACCAAGCCAAGAAAGGGATTATAATTGCCGGACTTTCTATCTTTTTTTGTATCCTCGTAGGCATCCATCAGATAGATGAATTTGCCCAGATAAAAGCCCAGCTTCTCCAGATCCTCTGCCCAGATATCCTCTCGATAACGGAAAATCTCTCCCATCAGCTGGCCGGTCAGGCCTGCCGCCCGGTCCAGATCCCCCTCTTTCTTCTCCTCCACCTGGTGCAGAGCTTTCAGATAAGAGCAGATGGCTCCCACCTGCCGGGGATAACGGGCTGCCACCCTGCCATAAGAATGCTGCAGCAGCCGGGCAGCCACCAGACTTTTCTTCTTCTTCTCATCCAGCCAGTCATCCATGAGATTGTGATAGACCAGCAGGACATTCATATCCGCCGCATATTGGGTACAGGAATTCCGCAGGCAGAGCTTCTTCTGAAAGGGATGAAACAAACAGAAATGCTTCTCCCGGCGAGGCTTTTCCTCATAGAGGCCCGTAAGCAGGATAGCCAAAAAAGTCATGTCATAGGTCAAAGTCATCCGAGACAGATTCCCACAGGACTTCTTCAGATCCTGACAGACCCCGCAATAATAGGCCTGGTATTTCTCCAGATCCTTGACCTTCAATTCCCCTCTGTTGACCGTAATATATCCAAACATACCCTTTTCCTCAGTTCACCGTAATCGTTCCCAACATACTATTTTTCTCAGGTACGTTTCACGAAATCCCTGTGGCATCTGGGACAATGAATGGAAATATTGCCCTTGCCCCTGGGCACCCGCAGATTCTTCCTGCAATGGGGACACTGGAAATAGCAATGGTCCCGATCCCGAAAGGCTCGAAGCTTGCTCCGGAAAAAGCCCAGGAACCTCTCCTTCCCCTCCAGGAACTTCTCGTTTTGCATCCGTCTCCTGGCAAAATCCCTAGACAAAATCCGGATATAGGTCCAGACCAGTAAGACCAAGGCCACCGTAGACAAGACTCCCCTGCCAACAAAGAAAGAAAGGATCAGTAATGCCAAAGACAAATACATGGTCCATCTGGCCAGCTCATCCGTTCCATACCGCCCCTGAAAAAAATCCTGAAGCTTTTCCCTTAATTTATTCATAGTTCTTCCACCTCTTCCAGCCTGATGGGTTTACTTTAGCCCTTTTCCCGGAAAATTGCAATTTCCCTCCCATGAATTTTTCATAAAAAAAGCATAAAAGCCCATTTTCCCACTCTTTTTCTTCTTTTGACAGCAGCCCCCTCTTGTGTTACAATAGCCAGGTCCGGATGAATGGTGGTTTATTATCAAACACTACTTAGTTGACAGCGAAAATGTAAATGACAACTGGCTGATGCTGCTGGACATCTCCGGGGAGGGAGATGAAATCGTTATCTTCTACACGAAGAACTCCCCCCACATGGCCTACAGCTCAGTCATCAAGCTGCTGCAGAACAGCTCTCGCACGATCCAATTTGAAGAATGCTATGAGGGAAACAACGCTTTGGATTTCCAGCTCATCTCCTATCTAGGCTATCTGATGGCAGGTGAGGATCCCGCGGATGCCGAATTCGTCATCATGAGCAACGATACCGGTTACGATCCGGCCATTCGTTTCTGGAAGAAAAAGGGCTTTTCCATCAAACGATTCAATATCAATTATTGTAAGATGGCTGTTCAAAGGCAGAAGCAGGTATCCGCCGAACCCATAAGCAAGGCGGAGCTTGCAGAGGACTCGACAGGCGCAGAGGATGCAGCCGTGACAGAGGAAGCCAAGCCTGCGGATCAGGCAGCCGATGAGAAAGCTGCCCCTCTTGCGGAAGGCAGGACACCAGCAGAGCAGGCATCTCTTGCAGAACAGGCCGCAGTGGTGGAGGAGGCAGAAGCTGCAGAGAAAGCAGCCACCGCTGAGAATCCAGCGGTTGCAGAGAAAACAGCTGCTGAAAGTCCGGCAGCTGCTGAGAAGGCAGAGCCTGCAGCAGACACCGGAGCCCAGGGAGCTTCCGCTGCAGCGGCAGGAAAGGACTTGGAGCCGACCTATTCCGTTGCCCTTGTAACACCGCCTGCCGGAAAGGCACCTGTTGCAGTGGTGAAGTCTCCCGTTGAAAAAGATTCTGTCGCAGCGGTGCAGACTCCCGCAGGTAAGACTTCTCCCACAGGGGAGCCTCCTGCCCCCTCTAAGACCTATCCTTTTAACAAAGGAGAAGTAGACAGCTTCCTGAATTGTCTGGGAAAGGACAATCTGGTGCTGCTTCACGAGACTCTCGTCCATGTCTATGGCATGGAACAGGGTCAGGCAATCTACAAAACAATCAAAGAGAAGACTTACACTTACCAGCGGGAGGAGAATCTCTCCCGCAAGGATAAGGTTATGCGCTTCACTGATATGATTTTCGCTCGCAGCAATTTGGATGCTCCCGGGAATTTCGTAGACTTTCTTGAGAAGAACAAGGACAAGACCCGAAACCTCAACAGCATCCGCTCCGCCATCACCAAGACCTTTGGCAATGGCAACGGTATGAAATATTACAGTCTTTTCAAACCCTACTTCAAAATCATATCAGCTCTGAAATAACAAAGAAAGGTAATCCGGATCACCCGCCGACCTCTGGCCGGCGGGCTTACTTTTTTGCCGATTCGAATCTCACAGAACTTGCAGCTGCGGCGGCAGATTTTGCCGCCCCCTGGTTTGGGAGGACACCATGACAGACCAGATTCAATTATCCGATCATTTTACCTATGGACGCTTGATTCGTTTTACTCTGCCCTCCATCGGAATGATGGTTTTTACATCCATTTACGGTATTGTAGATGGCTTCTTCGTCTCCAACTTTGCCGGGAAGACCCCCTTTGCAGCCCTGAATCTCATCTGGCCCTTCCTCATGATCCTGGCCACCGTGGGATTGATGTTCGGCACCGGGGGCTCCGCCATCGTGGCCAAAACCCTGGGCCAGGGGGACCAGGATAAGGCCAACCGATATTTTTCCCTCTTTGTCTATGTGGCCGCCAGCCTGGGGGTGATCTTTTCCCTCCTGGGCTTTCTGTTCATCCGCTCCATAGCCAGCCTGCTGGGGGCAGAGGGCGCCATGCTGGAAAATGCTGTAGTCTATGGTCGTATTATCATTGTTGCCATGCCCTTCTATGTGCTGCAGCTTCTCTTTCAGGCCTTTTGCGTCACGGCGGAGAAGCCCCGGCTGGGCCTGGCCATCACCGTCCTGGCCGGCCTGACCAATATGGTACTGGATGCTATCCTGGTCATGGCCCTGCCCCAGGATCTCAAGCTGGCCGGAGCCGCCATTGCCACCGCCATGAGCCAGGTAGTGGGAGGTCTGGTTCCCCTGATCTACTTCGGCCGCAGGAATACCAGTATTCTCCGGCTGGGCAGGGCCAGCTTTGATGCCAGAGCAGTGGCCAAGGCCTGCACCAACGGTTCCTCCGAATTCATGAGCAACATTGCCATGAGCCTGGTGGGTATGCTCTACAATCTGCAGTTGCTGAAATATGCCGGAGAGGACGGGATCGCCGCCTATGGGGTTATGATGTATGCCAGTATGGTCTTTGCCGCAGCCTTCCTGGGATACTCCATCGGAAGCGCTCCCATCGTGGGCTACCATGACGGGGCCAGGAATTACCAGGAACTGAAGGGACTGCTCCGGAAGGGGCTGCGCATCATTGGCAGCTTCGGCACAGCCATGCTGGTTTTTGCGGAACTGCTGGCCCGGCCCCTGTCCCGGATTTTCGTCAGCTACGATGCCCAATTGCTGGAAATGACCGTTGCAGGCTTTCGGATCTTCGCGGTCTCCTTCCTCTTTATGGGCTTCTCCATCTATAGCTCCGGGTTCTTCACTGCCCTCAACGATGGTCTGACCTCCGCCCTCATCTCCTTCCTGCGCACCTTGGTTTTCCAGGTCATAGCCGTCCTCCTCCTGCCTGCCCTCCTGGGATTGACCGGCATATGGATCTCCATCGTGGTGGCAGAAGCCCTGTCCCTGCTCCTGTCCGTCCTCTTCCTCCTGGGAAAACGCAGGAAGTACCATTATTAAAAAGTCAGGCTTGATTTACCTGTTTTTTTCGTCTACAATAATAGCAAATCAGGATTTAGTAAATCCACATTTGGTACACTTAGGGGGACTGCTATGTTTATCGGAAGAGAAGCTGAGCTGAAATTTTTAAATGACAGATACGCAGAGAAGGTCGGACAGCTGATTGTGCTTTATGGACGCCGCCGGGTGGGCAAGACAGAAACGCTAAGAGAATTCTGTAAGGATAAGCCCCACCTCTTCTTCTCCTGTACACAGACAACGGATAGAGTACAGCTCAGAAGCTTCTCCGCCCGCCTGTTCAGGGAAAATATCCCTGCAAGAAATTATATCTCGGAATTTGAGGATTGGGAAAAAGCTTTTCAGGCGGTGCTGGATCTCCCCTACGGGGACCAAAAGAAACTCCTTGTGATCGATGAATTCCCATATATGTGCCGTGGAAACAAAAGTATTCCTTCTATTCTGCAGAATCTTTGGGATGCAAAGCTGTGCCGGAACAATTTGACACTCCCCATGCCTAAAGGCAGGGGATTCTTGCTACCTGCCACTACATAAT
>CAVLCU010000003.1:0-13812 GCA_963661545.1 Lachnospiraceae bacterium
GCGTGTCATAAAGCCCTTCCCCCACCGACATGCGAGCATGTCGTGGGCTCAGGCCTTTGACACTGTAATCAATCACAGCATCGAAAAGGAGAAATAACCCTTGTCTCAGAAGAAAAACCAAAAGAAAAAGCAAAAAAAAGGACAAAAAAAGAAGGGCGGCATCGGCAATGTCCTGTTGACCCTGGGGATCTGTATCTGTGTCGGCGTCATGGGATATTCGATTTATCGCCTGTCCTCTGCGGCTTTGGAATATAAGGCGGGAGAAGATGAGTATGAGGGCCTGAAGCAATATACGACCCTGGTGGCGGAGACCCAGGACTCGGACACAGGGGAGACCCAGACCCAGACGGATCCCTCCGCGCTCACGGCAGAGACGGTTACGGCGACTCCGCCGATCAGCGTAGATTTTGCTTCCCTCCAGGCCATTAACCCGGATATTGTGGGCTGGCTTTATGTGGAGGCTTTGGATATCAGTTATCCGGTGGTGCACGGAACAGATAACGATTATTACCTGCATCGAACCTTTGAGCGGAAGGACAATTTTGCCGGAACCCTATTCGTGGAATACCGCAACGGCCGGGATTTTAAGGATCCCAATACCATTATCTATGGACACAATATGAAGAACCAATCTATGTTTGGTAAGCTGAAGTTTTTAAAGGAGCAGAATAAGTTTGCAGACAGCCCCTATTTCTGGGTCTTGACGCCGGACTACAATTACCGCTATCAGATCTTCAGCATGCAGGTAACGGAAGCGGACGGGGAGGTCTATACCCTCTTCACCAACCCAGGGGATGAATTCGTGGAATATCTGAACAAACGGAAGCAGGAATCCGAGGTGGCCTGCGGAGATTTCAGCTTTTATTCGGACTCTCGGATTGTGACCCTGTCTACCTGTACCAGCAATGAGGTCCAGCGCTTTGTGGTCCAGGGCCTTTTGATCTCACGCTGAGAGAAGAAAGGGAAAGCAAGAGAAAACAAGCAAGCAAGAATCGGCTGGTGTGAGCAGGCCGGGGGGGCAGGTGATTCTCCGCCAAGAGGGAAGATGGAGCCGGAGGAAGCCATCTGCCGCATGGGCAGGCGATGTTCCCCTTGTGGGAGAAAGGAAGGAAAGGATGGAACAGAAGGACCAGATGCAGGCTCAGGTGCAAGACCAGGTGAAGGAGCTGCAGGAGATTATAGACAGGCACGATAATCTGGTATTTTTCGGCGGTGCAGGAGTGTCTACGGAGAGCGGTATTCCGGACTTTCGCAGCGTAGACGGTCTCTATCATCAGACCTATGCCTATCCCCCGGAGACCATTCTCGGCCATAGCTTTTTCGTGAGAAATCCGGAGGAGTTCTATCGCTTTTATCATGACAAGATGCTGGCCTTGGATGCCAAACCCAATGAGGCCCACCGCAAGCTGGCAAAGCTGGAGCAGGCGGGCAAGCTGAAGGCTGTGATTACCCAGAATATCGATGGACTCCACCAGGCGGCGGGGAGCAGGAAGGTGCTGGAGCTGCACGGGAGCGTCCATAGGAATTATTGCACCAAATGTCATGCTTTCTATGATGCTTCCTATATGGCAGCTGCCTCCGGCATTCCCAGGTGCAGGGTCTGCGGGGCAACCATTAAGCCGGATGTGGTTCTCTATGAGGAGGGTCTGGACACCCAGACCATCCGGGAGGCCATTACAGCTATTTCCCGGGCTCAGGTTCTGATTGTGGGAGGAACCTCCCTGGTGGTCTATCCGGCAGCGGGGCTGGTGGATTACTTTCAGGGGGACAAGATTGTCCTCATCAATAAGGGAGCCACTGGTATGGATGGCAGGGCGGACCTCCTGATCCAGGCCCCCATCGGGCAGGTATTGCGTCAGATTTCTGTCGAAGTGTGACAGAAGAGAAAGAACCATAGAGGGTAAAACAAAGAGGTGGGAAGATGGAATATGCCTTTGAAGTAGGAGCAGTTGTGAAGCTGAAGAAGGCGCATCCCTGTGGCAGTCAGGAATGGGAGATCCTGCGGGTGGGAGCGGACTTTCGCCTGAAATGCTTAGGCTGCGGTCACCAGATGATGGTTCCCAGAAAGATGGTGGCCAAGAATGCCCGGGGTCTGCGGCCGGCTGCCCAATAGGGAATAGGCAGGGCCAGCCGCCATGGGAGTTTACTTTTTGACGGGTTTATGGTATCATTAGGGGACGTGATAGACAAAAATCCAATGGATACCGAGGTAAGTGATTATGAATAAAGTGATTTTGATGGGAAGATTGACCCGAGACCCCGAAGTTCGCTATTCTGCCGGGGACAACTCCCTTGCAGTGGCCAGGTATACCCTGGCTGTGGATCGGCGCTTCCGCAGAGATTCCGACCAGGGACAGACCGCAGATTTTATCAGCTGTGTTGTCTTTGGAAGAGGTGCAGAATTTGCAGAGAAGTATTTTCATCAGGGGATTAAGATTCTTGTAACCGGTCGGATCCAGACCGGAAGTTATACCAACCGGGAGGGTCAGAAGGTCTATACCACAGAGGTGGTGGTGGAGGACCAGGAGTTTGCCGAGAGCAAGGCTGCCAGCTCGGAGAATAGCGGCGGATACCGTTCCTCCTACCAGCAGCCGTCAGCGGGTTCTGCCGCACCGGCAGCCGGTGGGCAGCCATCTTCTTCTGTGGATGGATTTATGAATATTCCGGACGGAATCGACGAGGAACTGCCGTTTGCCTGAGATATGGCACACGTAAGGGGCGGTCGGCCTGAGGTCGGCCGCCTTTCTAAGGCTTGGACCCAGGCGGAAGCAGGTTTTGACCGGTGCTTTCACAGGTTCTGCCCTGGAGGAGTAGTGGGATGAATAAGACGAACAGAATCAGATTAAGCGGACAGATTCTCGCCTATTTAAAGTGTCCCTTTTGGCTATTGCTTTTTCTGATAGCAATGAATGTGGGCGTCTATTTTGTGGATGCCAATGCAGGGATCCTGGTCAGCGGAGGACTTCTGGTCTATCTGATCCTGGCTCTGGCCTTTTACTACAGGAAACGAGCCTTGGTCCTGCGGGATCTGATTGATTTTGCAGCCCAATATGGCCAGGTACAGAGTCAGCTGATGAAGGATTTTGCCCTGCCTTATGCCCTTCTGGATGATGAGGGCAAGGTTCTGTGGTTTAATCAGGAATTCGCCTCCCTGACCGGCAAGGAGGAAGATAAGTATCGCAAGTCCATTACCAATATTTTCTCCGGACTTACCGTGGAGAAGTTCCCGGCAGCAGGAGAAGAGGCGGATTATTATTTCTCCTATATGCGGCTGGATTTCCGGGCCCGCATTAAGAATGTCAGAGTCGATGCCATCGTGGACGATGGGGAGATTGTGCCCCTGGAGGAGGAAGAGCCGGTGAGCATCTATGCTCTCTATCTCTTTGACGAGACCCAGCTGAATACCTACATCCACAAGTATGAGGATGAGACCATGGTGACGGGTCTGCTTTACCTGGACAATTATGAGGAAGCCCTGGAAAGCGTAGAGGAGGTTCGACGGTCCCTGCTGACGGCTCTGATTGACCGGAAGATCAACAAGTATTTTAATGATATCGACGGTCTGGTCAAGAAGTTCGAAAAAGACAAGTATTTCCTGGTTATGCGAACCCGATCCCTGAATGAGTTGAAGACCATGAAGTTCAATATCCTGGAAGAGGTCAAGACAGTCAATATCGGCAATGAGATGGCTGTGACCATCAGCATGGGGATCGGCGCCAACAGCGGCTCCTATGCCAGGGATGCAGAGCATGCTCGGATTGCCATTGATCTGGCTCTGGGACGGGGCGGGGACCAGGTGGTGCTCAAGGATGGGGAGAGGATCCTCTATTTCGGCGGCAAAACCCAGGCTGTGGAGAAAACTACCCGGGTGAAGGCTCGGGTGAAGGCTCATGCCCTCAAGGAATTTATGGACAGCAATGAGAAGATCATTGTCATGGGTCATAAGATCATTGATGTGGATTCCTTTGGAGCCTCCATCGGAATCTATCGGGCGGCCAAGAGCCTGGGCAAGAAGGTTCATATCGTGATTGATCAGCCTACCTCCTCCATTCGTCCCCTGATGGACAGCTTTTTGCAATGTCCCGATTACGAGCCCCATATGTTTCTGAGCTGTCACGAGGCCTGCGAGATGGCGGATGACCAGACCTTGGTGGTGGTGGTGGATACCAATCGCCCCAGTTATACGGAATGTCAGGAGCTGTTGAATATTTCCAAGACCATCGTGGTGCTGGATCATCATCGCCAGGGGAATGAGGTGATTCAGAATTCGGTTCTGTCTTATATCGAACCCTATGCTTCCTCCGCCTGTGAGATGGTGGCGGAGATCCTTCAATATTTTGCAGACGGCATTCGGATCAAGAATATCGAGGCGGATGCCATCTATGCAGGAATTGTGATGGATACTGACAATTTCCTGCAGAAAACCGGTGTACGAACCTTTGAGGCAGCTGCTTTCCTGCGCCGCTGCGGGGCGGATGTGACCCGGGTTCGCAAGCTCTTCCGGGAGAATATGGAGGATTACCGGGCCCGAGGGGAGACCATCCGCAATGCAGAGCTTTTCCGGGAGGTCTTTGCTATCTCAGAATGTCCCGGCAATTCTGTGGACAGCCCCACCATCGTGGGAGCCCAGGCGGCCAATGAACTGCTGAATATCGTAGGGGTTAAGGCTTCTTTTGTCCTGACAGAGTACAAGGGCAGGATCTATATCAGTGCCAGAGCCATTGACGAGGTCAATGTGCAGATCATCATGGAAAGGATGGGGGGAGGCGGCCATCTGAATATGGCCGGCTGTCAGCTGGAATCCTCCTCCATGCAGGAGGCCAGGGAATATTTGAAGGATGTGTTAACAGAGATGTTGGACGGAGGAGAGATCTAACTTATGAAAGTGATTTTATTGGAAGATGTGAAGAGTCTGGGAAAGAGAGGCCAGATTGTCAATGTAAGCGACGGATATGCCAGGAATATGCTGATTCCCAAGAAGCTGGGGGCAGAGGCTACGCCGAAGAATCTCAATGACCTGAAGCTGCAGAAGGCCCATGAGGAGAAGGTGGCCCAGGAGAATCTGGAAGCTGCCAGGGCCTTCGGGGAGCGGATATCCGCCAGTCAGGTTAGGGTAGCCATCAAGACCGGAGAGGGGGGCAAGGCCTTTGGCTCTGTCTCCGCCAAGGAGATCGCAGAGGCAGCTAAGGAACAGCTGGGTTTTGAACTGGACAAGAAGAAGCTGGTGCTGGAGGGACCCATCAAGGAGCTGGGAGTCTTCCAGGTGGCCGTGAAGCTGCATCCCCAGGTGACCGCTCAGCTGAAGGTTCAGGTGGAGGAAGCCTAAAGCAGGTGCGGAACAATCGTACAGCAGGTGCGGAGCGATCCGTATAACCACAGGCGGGGGCTTTTCCCCTAAAACCAATTGAAAGCCGCTATAAGACGAGTCCGGGAGCAGGTACAAGGGAGGAGAGATCCATGGAGGAGGCGCTGATCAAGAGAATATTGCCCCATAGCGTAGAGGCGGAGCAATCCGTGATCGGTTCCATGCTGATGGGGCGGGAGGCCATTCTGGCTGCCTCGGAGATTCTCACCAGTGAGGACTTCTATCAGCACCAATATGGAATTGTCTTCGATGCCATGGTGGAGCTCTATAATGAGGGCAAGGCGGTGGATGTCATCACCTTGCAGAATCGCCTCAAGGAGAAGGATGTCCCTCCGGAGATCTCCGGCATGGAATTCGTCCGGGATCTTCTTAAGGCGGTTCCCACCTCTGTGAATGTCAGAAATTATGCGGAGATTGTCAGCCAAAAGGCCCTTTTGCGCCGCCTGATCCGGGCAACGGAGGAGGTGGAGAATGCCTGCTATCTCAACAAAGAGCCGGTGGAGGAGATTCTGGAGCAGTCGGAGAAGAAGCTCTTTCAGATCTTTCAGCAGAGGAATTCCCAGGACCTGGTGCCCATTCGTCAAGTGGTCATGGATACCTTGGAAATCATTGAAAAAGCCTCCAAGACCAAGGGAAATGTGACGGGATTGGCTACCGGTTTTACGGATTTGGATTACAAGACTTCAGGCTTCCAGAACTCGGATCTGATTCTGGTGGCAGCCAGGCCCTCCATGGGCAAGACCGCCCTGGTTCTTAATATTGCAGAGTATATGGCTTTTAAGCAGAACAAGGCAGTAGCCATTTTCAGCCTGGAGATGTCCAAGCAGCAGCTGATGAACCGACTTTTTGCCATGGAGTCCCGGGTCAATTCCCAGAGTCTGCGGACAGGGGATCTGAAGGATGAGGACTGGGGAAAGCTAATTGAAAGCGCCGGAGTTATCGGGGATTCCAAGCTGATCATAGACGATACCCCGGGCATCACGGTGCGGGAGCTCCGCTCCAAATGCAGAAAATATAAGCTGGAGCATGGCCTGGACATTGTGATGATCGATTACCTCCAGCTCATGTCCGGCGGAGGGGGCCGCAGCAGCGATTCCCGTCAGCAGGAGATCTCCGATATCTCCCGCTCTTTGAAGGCCCTGGCTCGGGAATTGAACGTTCCCGTTGTCGCCCTGTCCCAGTTGAGCCGGGCTGTGGAGAGCCGAACCGACCATCGCCCCATGCTGTCTGACCTGCGAGAGTCCGGCGCCATCGAACAGGATGCGGACATGGTCATGTTCATCTACAGAGACGACTATTATCATAAGGACTCCGAGATGAAGGGAGTGGCGGAGATTATCATAGCCAAGCAGAGAAATGGCCCTATCGGGACCATCAACCTGGTATGGCTGCCAGATTATACCAAGTTCATGAACATGGAACAGGGCTCCCGGCGGACATAAGAATAAGAAAGAGGAGGAAGTTCTCGGTATAGAGACTTCCTCCTCTTTTTGGAAAAACTTCTTCTTGTTCTTCCGGATTATTCAGCAGAAATTGCTCCGGTGGGGCATGCATCCTCGCAGGAACCGCAATCTACACAGGCATCAGCGTCGATTTCGTACTTTCCGTCTCCCTCGCTGATTGCGTCTACCGGGCACTCCCCTACGCAGGTACCACAAGATACACATTCATCAGAAATAACACGTGCCATCACTTTATCCTCCTTATATTAACAAGAGTAAACTTGAACCCTCCAAACGGTTCTTAACCCATTCTATAATATCTTTTCACAGAATACAAGTATAAATTTACGTACATTTCAATAAAAAACCAGCTTTTCAAGAGAAATGTTTGGTTAATTTGAACTAACTGCACCGACAGGCCTTTTTTCGCAGATCAGGGGATAAGAGCCTTCGCCTGGCGGCTGGGATGATTTAAACCCTCCCATGATAGCGAAGACCAAGCATGGTAATGTCGTCAAATTGAGGCGCCTCGCCCACAAATTGATTGATATCACCATGGACCGCTGCCAAAAGCTTTTCGGGACCAGCATCTTTATGACGATTTAAAATGCGGATCAGTCTTTCCTCCCCGTAGAGCTGCTGATGGGCATCCGTGGCTTCTGTAACACCATCGGTATACAAGAAGAGAGTATCTCCCGGTTGAAGATCCAGGCTTGCGTTGCGATAGGAAACGCCATCCATGCAGGCCAGGACAATGCCGGAGCGGGTGCGCAGATAGTCATATTCTCCGCAAGTCCCTTTCAAAAGCGGGGGATTATGGCCTGCATTTACGTAATCCAGATGTCCTGTGGAAAGCTCAAGAATGCCCATCCAGGCTGTGACAAACATGCCTTCGTCATTAGACTCGCAAAGCAGCTTATTAACTTCTTGAAATACAAGTGTCGGCGCATCCCCGCTTTGGGCATGATCCTTCAGTAGTGTCTTGGCAATGACCATGAACAGGGCTGCAGGAACTCCTTTGCCCGATACATCTGCTACTACAAGGGCCAGATGGTCCTTGTCAATCAAAAAGAAATCGTAAAAATCCCCCCCCACCTCTTTGGCGGGATTCATAGAGGCATAAATATCAAATTCCTCCCGTTCCGGGAAGGCGGGGAAAATGCGCGGAAGCATAGAGGTTTGAATGTGGGTTGCCACGCTGAGCTCGGAAGCGATCTGCTGCTTATCCATGCTGTCTCTTACTTGTATTTCCAGGAGCTTGCGCGTTCGGTCGGCAAGGGTGGAACATATGGTTGTCAGACCACAAAGGATCAAAGAGCGGGGAAAAAAATAAAAGATAAGGGCACGCCGCAGGATGGCTTCTGTTACGATGCGGGGGCCATCCGTCTCCAGGGCCTTCAGCAGGTTACTGTCCCATTCCCCCCAATAGGTGCCCGCAAGCAGGGATGCCGCCATGCATAGGATGGAAAAGGCCAGCAACCCCCAGGAAAAACGTTTGGAATAGTAATGACAGCTGAGCACTACCGGGACTGCCCAGGCCAATATGGAATGACCCGGCAGCGCAGCCGACAAAAGGGTAATGCTTAAGATACAGCAAAGCATAATATATACTTTCAGATACTTGGAGTCTTGATTGACCAGACGAAGCAGAAGCGACGGCAGCAGAAAAAAAACAATTCCGCCGATACCGGCAATGGTCATTAGGGTTTCTGGAACTACAAACAGTCCCAGAAGGTTCATCAACCAAACAACTGCGACCACGATAGCAAGCACACGCATGCAGCGTGCGGCATAAAAGTTTGCTATCTTTTCGTTTTGGGCAAAAGCTGTGGAATAATCATGTTCGTTCATATATTCATCGTCCTGGCTTTCCTGCGTAGTGGAATCGGGCATCTCCCGGCATGGGTGTCTATTGATAAATAGACTCACCAACCTAAGGATAACAAAGGGAATTTTGGACGTCAAGGATTGCAGCTGCCTAAAAAGTGAATTGTGCAAACTGACGAAAAAAGTGATTTGTTTGTCCTTTTTCCAGGCATCCTGGCTGGCGCAAGTACTCAAGAGCAGCTTTAAAGAAGCTTAAGGGATAGTAGATGGGGGAAGCACACGAACGTTAAGGCAGATGGGAGAACTCGCAAAAAGCCAGGAGGGTCGGCAATAGTTGTTGCATCGAAGAAAAAAAGGTATTATAATGAGAGAACAGTTCAGAAAAGGAGGAAGAGTCCGATGGCAAAGATTAGCAAGAGCATGACGATCGGTGAGCTGCTTCAGGTGGATAGCAATATTGCCCCCATTCTGATGAGAGCCGGCATGCATTGTCTGGGATGCCCGTCAGCCCAGGGTGAGTCTCTGGAAGAGGCTGCTATGGTGCATGGCTTGAATGCAGATATGCTGGAGGCACAGATCAACGATTATCTGGGAAACAAATAAGAACGAAAACTGCAGCATGCAGAAACACATGCAGCAAGGATAAAAGCCGTATTCCCCCGGGGCAGACCTGGAAGGAATACGGCTTTCATTTGTGGCGGCGACTGCGCAAGCCCCTGTCGCTGCTTGTAAGGGGAAGCCTGTCTGTGTCAGGTCTTTTTGCAGCGAAACCAATATTTATATAGGTAGGAAAAACCCAGGGATTGGTAAAGGCGGATGGCAGATGGATTGTCCGCCACCACCTGGAGGTAGGCCTGCTGAGCTCCCATTTGGCTGCCCTTCCTCAAGATGGTCTTGCAGATGGCGCTGGCATAGTGCCTGCGTCGGTAGTCAGGATGCACGTGGATGGCATAGACGCCGACAAAGTCCCGATCCAGGATGCCCAGGCCGGTAGCCACAATACGGGGTCCGTCATGAATACAGGCACAGATGGTTTCCTTGGGGATGGCACGGTACATGGAGGGAACGACCTGGCGATGCATGGCATTGGTGGTACCCTTCAAGGCAAATAAGCCTTCGATCCAGGAGATCGGAATAAAGGCGCTGGTTTCCACCGGAATCTCCTTTTCTCTCCCGGAGGCTGAGCAAGGGAAGGAGCCGGAAAAATCGCCGGAATCGGATAAGCCAGACAAAGGGAAGGAATCCGAAGGAAGGGGAGGGAGGCTTCGGGTCATCACGTTGGTGACATGCTCCGTAAGATATCCCCTGTTTACCAGAAAAGTATCAAATTCAGGCTCGACCAGGGGAGAAATCTTAAAAATAGCGGGGGTTCCCCAGTGCTTGTAGACATCCTCGCAATAGGCGACCTTCTCGGGAATCTCAATGGAAGAAGGTCCGATCTGTTCCACGCTGTTGGTTCGATGGGTATAAAAATAGGAAAAACGCAGGAGCCAGCCGTCATAGATCTGGATCTGATGGGAGGGCCAGGCGTTCAGGGAAAGGTCTTCAATGGTTTTGATGATGGCTTGCACAAATGTCCTCTTTTCTGTGAAATCTCATGCCGCATGCGTCCTATTATAATACAAGATGTCAGGAGGGGCAAGCGATGTCTGAGCCAAATATACCTCCGAAAGTGTTGACAAACGGAAATAGATGGATTATGATAGCACGTAGTAAAACCTGATAGAGGCTGCGGATGAGATGAGTACCCTGCTATATGGACCGGCAAAGGCCTGTGGGGGGAAGGCGATTCCGCCGAAGTTCTTATTATTGTTGCCGCAATATAGGAGCTGGGGCTGCATTGAAGAAGTGCAGTACTGTCACATCCAGCATGTGGAGAGCTATCGAAGGCATTTCATTTACCAAGTAATCAAAAGCCTGCGAAGTCGCTGGACATCGCAGGCTTTTCCTGTTTTCAGGCCTAGGGGCAGACGGCTGGGGAGCCATAGGATTCTGAAGGAATGTGTGAGGAGGCATTAAGATGAAAAAGAAGATTGTATCAGTGATTTTGGCAGCCGCCCTTTGCGGCACCTGTCTGGCAGGCTGCGGAGGAAGCAGCAAGACCACCGGATCATCCAGTGCGCAGAGTACAAGCACGGCGGACAAGAGCAGCAGCGCAAGCAGCGGGACGGTGGATATTAAGGACGCCACCTGCCTGGCAGACCTGAAGGGAGATAAGATTGCAGCTCAGGCAGGGACCTTCCATGCGGATGCGGTGGAGCAGATTGAGGATGTGCAATCTTCGACTTATCCGGAGTTCGCAGACCTTTTGACGGCTCTGAAGAGCGGGGCTATTGACGGCTATGTGGCTGAGGAGCCCACTGCCCTGTCTGTATGCGGGTCGGATGACAGCCTGACCTATATCCCCTTGAAGAATAATGATACCGGCTTTACGGCAACAGCTGCGGATGTAGGTGTCGCCATCGGTCTGAAGACCGGCTCTGAGCTCAGAGACCAGATGAATGAGATTCTGGGAGAGATCACAGAGGACCAGAAGGAAGAGCTGATGGAGCAGATCGTTACCCTGGCTTCCGGCGGAAGCGTGGACGAGTTTGCCGTAAGCTGCCCGGCACCGGCCACTACCACAGGAACCCTGAAGGTTGGTATGGAATGTGCTTATGAGCCCTACAACTGGACCGATACGGAGGGAACCTCTCTGGGAGCCGTTCCCATCAGCGGAGAGGGCAAAGAGGGTCTCTATGCCAATGGTTATGACGTGCAGATTGCCCAGTATGTGGCCAACAAGATGGGACTGGAGCTGGAGATCTATGCCATGGAGTGGGATTCCCTTCTTCCGGCTCTGGAATCCGGCGTGATTGATGCCATTGTAGCAGGCATGAGTCCCACGGCGGAGCGGGAAGAAGAGATCGACTTTACCGATACCTATTACGAGTCAAACCTGGTAATTATCATCCAGAAATAAGGGTTCCTATCGGCTTGACCGCCGGATTGCCGTTTGGGGAGGGTCCTTGGGGACTTCCCAAGCCATAGCCTAAGGGGGTTTTTATGAGTTTTTTCCATGATGTACTGAATATTTTTGCCAAGTATTATCCCCAGCTGCTGGCGGGAGTGGGCAATACCATGCTCATTGCCCTGACCGGCACGGTGGTGGGCCTTTTGGTGGGCCTGTTGACGGGAGTTGTCCGTACGGCTCCTTATTCCAGAAATGCTTTTCTCCGGACCCTGCATAAGATCATCAATGTGATTATTGCTGTCTATGTGGAGATTTTCCGCGGGACTCCCATGATGGTACAATCCATGGTTATTTACTGGGGATATGCCTTTGCCACCAATGGCAGCACCCTGCCTTTGATTCCCTCCGGCATCCTGATTGTATCCATCAATACTGGTGCCTACATGGCGGAGATTGTCCGGGGTGGTATTATTTCCATCGACAAAGGGCAGTTTGAGGGGGCCATGTCCATCGGCATGACCCACTCTCAGACCATGCTTAAAGTAGTGATTCCCCAGGTCATGCGGAATATCCTGCCTTCTGTCAGCAATGAGTTTGTCATCAATATCAAGGATACCTCTGTATTGAACGTCATCGGCGTGACGGAGCTCTATTATTTTGCAGGAATCATCAAGAGACAAAACTTCCAGACCTTCCAGACCTATCTGGTGATCTGCATCCTGTATTTTATCCTGACCTTTACCATCACCCGTCTGCTGCGTTATGTGGAGAAACGCATGGATGGCAAGGATAATTATACCGTATTCGGCTCTCAGTCAGCTGCAAGTGCCGAAATCCATGTACCCAAGGAGGCTCGCTGATGGAAGATAAAGTAATTGAGCTGGTTCATCTGCAGAAGCAGTTTGGAGACCATGAGGTCCTCAAAGACATCAATCTCAATGTGGAAAAGGGTCAGGTCCTAAGCATCATCGGAGCTTCGGGTTCCGGCAAGAGTACCATGCTGCGTTGTATCAATCTCCTGGAAACTCCCACCGCAGGGCAGGTTCTCTACCACGGCAAGGATATCACGGATGAGGACTTCAGTATTTCCCGCTATCGTGCCAAGGTGGGAATGGTTTTTCAGAGTTTTAATCTCTTCAATAATATGACGGCATGGAACAATTGCATCACCGGCCAGGTATCGGTATTGAAGAAGAATCGCAAGGAGGCCGAGGAAGTGGCCATGCACTACCTGCAGAAGGTGGGGATGGAGCCCTATGTCAATGCCAAGCCCTCCCAGCTGTCCGGCGGCCAGAAACAGCGGGTGGCGATCGCCCGGGCTTTGGCCATGGAGCCGGAGGTTCTCCTCTTTGACGAGCCCACCAGTGCTCTGGATCCCCAGATGGTAGGGGAGGTGCTGCAGGTGATGCGCAACCTGGCGGAGGATGGCCTCACCATGATTGTGGTAACCCACGAGATGGCATTTGCCAGGGATGTATCCACCCATGTGGTCTTTATGGCAGATGGGGTGATCTGCGAGGAAGGAAAGCCCAAGGACATCTTTGAGAATCCGGCCAATCCCAAGACCAGAGAATTCCTCTCTCGTTTCCTGTCCCGATAGAAAAGGCTCCTTACTTTTTTGCGATATCGACCCTTTGCTGCTGCCTTGCATAATCGGACAAAAGGGAGTATAATGGCAAAGAATGATGTCGCTTATAGCAAAGAGGAAAGCATATAAGGAGAATAGTAAGGCATGGCCAAGGTATTAAAGATCATTGTTAATCTGATATTGCTGCTCTTTATTCTGACAGGAGCGGCTTTGCTGGTGCCGCCGCTGGTGGGGGTTACCACCGCCGTAGCGGAGGGGGATATGGTTACAAATCTGCAGACCGGATCTGTGGTATATGCCTGGAGGACTTCTCTGAATGAATTAAAGTCCGGGAGCAAGATCCTTCAGACAGAGAGCAATTCCGTTTATGTATACGAAGTGACCGCAGTGAATACCACGGATAATACGGTAACGGTAACAGCCTCCGGAGATTCCCAGACCCAGGAGCTTTCCCTGGGGAGAACTGCCCAGAGGGTGGTGCTTACCCTTCCCCTCATTGGCTACATGTCCATTGCCATGCAGACCATGGAGGGCAGGATTATTCTGGGGCTTGCAGCCCTGCTGCTGATTGTCCTTTTCGTCCTGACGGAGATCTGGTGCAGGAGACGTGAGGATGCAGAGGATGAGACGGAGGAAG
>CAVLCU010000003.1:13822-45314 GCA_963661545.1 Lachnospiraceae bacterium
AGCCAGCGAGGAAGAGGACGATCAATATTTCAAGACCTTGGCGGAACATCAGCGAACTGCTGATTTTCCCGGCAGGGCAGGAAGCCAGCCGGTTCAGCCTGTCTTTTCATCGGCAAATGATTCTTCTGCGACAGGGGATACCCGGATTTTCCCGGGGACCTCTTCTTCCCTTGAGAGGGAATTTACAGAAGTTCCTGCAGGAGATTCCCTAAGAGATAAGCTGGAAGAACCTATAGAAGAGCCTGTGGAGGATGGGCTTGGAGAATTTGCAGAGGATTTTCCGGAGAACGGGACAGAGGATCTGACAGAAGACCAGGAAGATCAGCTCAGAGATCAGCTGGCGAAGGTGCTGGCTGAGGATTCTGCCGGGACTTCCAGGGCTGACGGGTCAGCGGGAACGACGGCCAGGGAGAGCGCAGCGGAGGCCTTTATAAAGAACATGGCAGGCTCCGCCAGTCAGGAGGGAAGCCGGGGTCAGGCGCCAGGGCATTCCTCGGCGGCAGAGACCGAGCAGGTGCCGGATACGAGGATGGCAGCATCTCAGGATATCCAGACAGATGCCATCCCGGATGTCCAGGCAGCCTTGGAGGCAGCTTTGGAACAGCAGCAGATCCGAACCCATGAAGCGGTACCGGTTCAGGAGGTCTCCCGGGAGGAGGCGGAACCCCTGCCCATGGAGGAACTGGAGCTGGCTATGCCGGTGAAGACGGTAGAGGAGTATCTGCAGGAGGCCTATGCAGCCGGGGAGGATCCGGTGGTCTCGGAGGATAAGACCACAGGGGTTAATTTTGTGGACTTTTCGGAATGTCTGTAGGAGAATGGTTTGGATGCGAGAACATCCAAACCTTTTTTTTATAAAAAACTGCTTGCATTTTCCGGGGAAAGCCTTTATAATGATTCATGTTGTGACATTGATAGCTGTGAAGCGCGAGGTTGCTGCCCTTCGTGGCAGGTTTTCCGTGGAGCGAATGTCAAGTTAAGAAACTGGCGACAAGTCACTGTACAATTGCAGAATGTCCACCTGGATGTGGAGACAACGTGTGGAAGTCTATGACACACACGGGGATGTGTACAGTCACCGCTTGTCGTACTCGTAAAGTGCGAAAAGGAGGCGACTTTTTTTATGGCAAGTCAAGTAATGAGAATCACCCTGAAGGCCTATGATCATCAATTAGTAGATGCATCAGCCAAGAAAATCATCGACACGGTGAAGAAGAATGGAGCAACAGTGAGCGGACCGGTACCCCTGCCCACCAAGAAGGAGGTAGTAACCATCCTGCGGGCCGTACATAAGTACAAGGATTCCCGGGAGCAGTTCGAGCAGAGAACCCACAAGAGACTGATCGACATCATCACCCCCACCCAGAAGACCGTGGATGCCCTCTCCAGACTGGAGATGCCGGCAGGTGTCTATATCGACATCAAGATGAAGAACAAGTAATCCTTTGCAATCAGTTATCAGTTAATTGATATAGAAGAAAAGCATTCATATCTGTTAACTAGAATGAGCTCCCCCAAGGGCGCTCCGCTGTAGAAAAACAGGAGGTAAGAAGAATGAAGAAGGCTATTTTGGCTACAAAAGTTGGGATGACCCAGATTTTCAATGAAGATGGCGTCCTGACTCCGGTGACTGTACTGCAGGCCGGTCCCTGTGTCGTAACCCAGGTGAAGACAGCAGAGAATGACGGTTACAGCGCGGTACAGGTAGGATATGGCGATATCCGGGAGAAGCTGGTAAACAAGCCAAGAAAAGGACAGTTTGACAAGGCAGAGGTTGCCTGCAAGAGATTCCTGAAGGAATTCAAGTTCGAGGATGCCGAGAACTATGCGGTAAAGCAGGAGATCAAGGCAGATATCTTCGCTGCAGGGGACAAGGTGGATGCCACTGCTATCAGCAAGGGCAAGGGCTTCCAGGGTGCCATCAAGAGACATGGCCAGTCCAGAGGACCCATGGCTCACGGCTCCAAGTACCACCGCCATGCAGGATCCAACGGCGCATGCTCCGATCCCAGCAAGGTATTCAAGGGCAAGAAGATGCCTGGACATATGGGTCATGTGAAGGTGACCGTACAGAACCTTGAGGTGGTGCGTGTGGATGCAGAGAACAATCTGCTGCTGGTAAAAGGTTCCGTACCCGGCCCGAGAAAATCCCTGGTAACGATCAAAGAAACCGTAAAGACGGTTCAATAACCTTTTAACCGGAAA
The DNA here is from genome assembly GCA_963661545.1 of Lachnospiraceae bacterium. Lineage (GTDB taxonomy): Bacteria > Bacillota > Clostridia > Lachnospirales > Lachnospiraceae > Scatomonas. The sequence continues at coordinate 16,028 of CAVLCU010000003.1, forward strand.
GGAGGAACATACAGATGGCAAACGTATCTGTTTATAATATGGAAGGCAATGAAGTGGGAACCATGGAGCTTTCCGATGCCGTATTTGGCGTAGAGATTAAGGAAAACCTGGTTCATCAGGCCGTTGTGCTTCAGCTGGCCAATAAGCGTCAGGGAACTCAGAAGGCAAAGACCCGTTCCGAAGTAAGCGGCGGCGGCAGAAAGCCCTGGAGACAGAAGGGAACCGGCCATGCCCGCCAGGGTTCTACCAGAGCACCCCAGTGGACCGGAGGCGGAGTGGTATTCGCACCCGTTCCCAGAGATTACTCCTTCAAGATGAATAAGAAGGAGAAGAGACTGGCTTTGAAGTCCGCCCTGACCTCCAAGGTACAGGAGAACAAGTTCCTGGTAGTGGATGAGCTGAAGCTGAATGCGATCAAGACCAAGGATATGCAGAAGGTTCTGGCTAACCTGAAGGTAGACAAGGCTTTGGTGGTAGTGGACGAGGCTTGTGAGAACGTGGTTCTGTCCGCTCGGAATATCCCCGGGGTACAGACTGCCAGTGTCAACAGCATCAATGTATATGACATTTTGAAATACAATACCGTGATTGCCAGCAAGAGCTGCGTGGCATCCATCGAGGAGGTGTACGCATAATGGCTAATATTCAATATTATGATGTAATCCAGAAGCCCCTTGTGACGGAGAAGAGCATGAATGCCATGGGGGAGAAGAAATACACCTTCCTGGTACATCCAGAGGCAAACAAGACACAGATCAAGGATGCTGTGGAGAAGATGTTCGAGGGTGTGAAGGTGAAGGAAGTCAACACCATGAACCGTAAGGGCAAGAAGAGACGCCGGGGCGTTATCGTAGGTATGACAGCCAAGACCAAGAAGGCCGTGGTAGCCCTGACCGAGGACAGCAAGGATATCGAGATTTTCCAGGGCCTGTAATCGGGAGAAGCGCCCAGAGCGCAGCATATATGCGGAGACGCATGAGAACAAACATCGACGCACCCCTCCGGGCTTAGGCCGGCAGGTGCATGCATGAAAGGAGATACCGTAATGGGAATCAAAACATATAACCCATATACACCTTCCAGAAGACATATGACCGGATCTGATTTTTCCGAGATTACCAAGACTACCCCGGAAAAATCTCTGGTAGTTTCTCTGAAGAAGACCGCCGGACGTAACAATCAGGGCAAGATTACCGTAAGACATCATGGCGGCGGCAGCAGAAGAAAATACAGACTCGTTGATTTCAAGAGACGCAAGGATGATATCCCTGCTTTTGTAAAGGCCATTGAGTATGATCCCAACCGGACAGCCAATATCGCCCTGATCTGCTATGCAGACGGCGAGAAGGCCTATATCTTGGCCCCGGAAGGCCTTAAGGTAGGCATGAAGATTATGAACGGCTCCAACGCAGAGGTGCGTCCGGGCAACTGCCTGCCCCTGGCGGATATCCCGGTAGGTACCCTGATCCACAACATCGAGCTGCATCCCGGCAAGGGCGGCCAGCTGGTTCGTTCCGCAGGCAATGGAGCCCAGCTGATGGCCAAGGAAGGAAAGTATGCAACCCTGCGTCTTCCCTCCGGTGAGATGAGAATGGTTCCTCTGGTTTGCCGTGCTTCTATCGGCAATGTTGGCAATGGTGAGCACAGCCTGATCAATATCGGTAAGGCTGGAAGAAAGCGCCATATGGGCATTCGTCCTACGGTTCGCGGTTCTGTCATGAACCCCAACGACCATCCCCATGGTGGTGGTGAGGGCCGCGCTCCCATCGGTCGTCCCGGTCCTTGTACTCCCTGGGGCAAGCCTGCTATGGGTCTGAAGACCAGGAAGAAGAACAAGCAGTCCAACAAGTTGATCGTACGCAGAAGAGACGGTAAAACATTATCAAAATAAGGAGGAAGAGAAACGATGGCTCGTTCACTGAAAAAAGGTCCCTTTGCGGATGCTAGCCTGTTAAAGAAAGTTGATGCTGCCAACGCATCCGGCGATAAGACAGTTATTAAGACCTGGTCACGTCGTTCTACCATCTTCCCGTCATTCGTGGGACATACAATTGCTGTCCATGACGGAAGAAAGCATGTGCCGGTATATGTTACTGAGGATATGGTAGGTCACAAGCTGGGAGAGTTTGTAGCCACCAGAACCTACAGAGGACATGGAAAAGACGAGAAGAAGTCCGGCGTAAGATAAGTAGAGCGAAAGGAGGTTCATGAGCAATGGCGAAAGGACATAGAAGTCAGATTAAGAGAGAGAGAAATGAACAGAAAGACACAAGACCTTCTGCTAAGCTGTCATACGCAAGAATGTCAGTACAGAAAGCTTGTTTCGTACTGGATGCCATCCGCGGAAAGGATGTAGAAGCCGCCCTTGGTATCCTGTCATATAACCCCAGATATGCCTCCGGCGTCATCAAGAAGCTGCTGGAATCTGCGGTAGCCAACGCAGAGAACAACAATGGCCTGAGCAAGGATCATCTGTATGTAGCAGAGTGCTTTGCCAACAAGGGGCCGACGATGAAGCGGATTCATCCAAGAGCACAGGGTAGGGCTTACAGGATCGAAAAAAGAACAAGTCATATCTCTATCGTGTTAGATGAAAGGTAAGGAGGTCAAGCATGGGACAGAAGGTTAATCCACATGGCTTAAGAGTCGGGGTAATCAAGGATTGGGATTCCAGATGGTATGCAGAAGGCAACTTTGCCGACTACCTGGTGGAAGATTATAATATCAGGAAGTTCCTGAAGAAGAAGTTATACAGCGCAGGGGTTTCAAGAATCGAGATTGAAAGAGCCTCTGACAGAGTAAAGGTCATCATTTATACCGCTAAGCCGGGTATTGTCATCGGCAAGGGCGGTTCCGAGATCGAGAAGGTGAAGGCTGAGCTTGCCCACTATACCGATAAGAAGCTGATCGTAGACATCAAGGAAGTGAAGAGACCGGATCGGGATGCTCAGCTGGTGGCTGAGAATATCGCGCTGCAGCTGGAGAACCGTATCTCCTTCCGCCGGGCCATGAAGTCCACAATGCAGAGAACCATGAGAGCCGGCGCTAAGGGAATCAAGACCTCCGTATCCGGCCGTCTGGGGGGTGCTGATATGGCTCGTACCGAATTCTACAGCGACGGAACGATCCCGCTGCAGACACTTCGTGCAGATATCGACTATGGTTTCGCCGAGGCAGATACCACCTATGGTAAGGTTGGTGTTAAGGCCTGGGTTTACAATGGCGAGGTACTTCCTACCAAAGGAGCTAAGGAAGGGAGCGATAGATAATTATGTTAATGCCTAAGAGAGTAAAACGTCGTAAACAATTCCGTGGATCCATGAAGGGAAAGGCCTTAAGAGGCAATAAGATTAATTACGGTGAGTTCGGTCTTGTGGCCACTGAGCCCTGTTGGATTAAGTCCAATCAGATCGAGGCAGCCCGTATCGCTATGACCCGTTATATCAAGCGTGGTGGTAAAGTATGGATCAAAATCTTCCCGGATAAGCCGGTAACAGCTAAGCCGGCCGAGACCCGTATGGGTTCCGGAAAGGGTTCTCTGGAGTACTGGGTAGCAGTTGTGAAGCCCGGCCGTGTGATGTTTGAGATCGCAGGCGTGGCAGAGGATGTTGCCCGGGAAGCATTGCGTCTTGCCATGCATAAGTTACCCTGCAAATGCAAAATCGTTTCTCGCGCAGACTTAGAAGGCGGTGATAACAGTGAAGAGTAAAAAATATATAGAAGATCTGAAGGCCAAATCAGCTGCTGAGCTGAAGGATGAATTAGTAGCTGCCAAGAAGGAGCTCTTTAACCTGAGATTTCAGAATGCGACCAATCAGCTGGACAACACCAGCAGAATCAATGAGGTTCGTAAGAATATTGCCCGGATTTCCACTGTGATCGCACAGAAAGCCAGCTCGGCCAATTAAGCACGGATGCTCATTGAACGAAAGGAGACAGACAAACCGTGGAAGAAAGAAATCTGAGAAAAACGCGTGTTGGTAAGGTTGTCAGCGATAAAATGGACAAAACCATCGTCGTAGCCATAGAAGACCATGTAAAACATCCGCTTTACAAGAAGATTGTTAAGAAGACCTACAAGCTGAAGGCTCATGATGAGAAGAATGAGTGCGGCATCGGCGATACCGTGAAGGTCATGGAGACCAGACCCCTGTCCAAGGACAAGAGATGGAGACTGGTTGAAATCATGGAAAAGGCGAAATAATCGATGGAATGCTAAAGGAGGAATACCAGCATGATTCAGCAGGAAAGCAGACTGAGGGTTGCTGATAACACCGGTGCAAAAGAGATTCTCTGTATTCGTGTTATGGGCGGTTCTACCAGAAGATATGCGAATATCGGCGATATTATCGTTGCTACGGTCAAAGATGCAACACCAGGCGGCGTTGTTAAAAAGGGCGATGTAGTAAAGGCTGTTGTAGTGCGTTCCGTGAAGGGTGCACGCCGCAAGGATGGATCCTATATCCGCTTTGACGAGAATGCGGCCGTTATCATAAAAGACGACAAGACTCCCAGAGGAACACGTATTTTTGGGCCAGTAGCCAGAGAGCTTCGTGAGAAACAGTTCATGAAGATTGTTTCTTTAGCTCCGGAAGTATTATAGGAGGTCGGCAATGTCAGTAAAGGTTAAGACAGGCGATACCGTCAAAGTCATCGCAGGCGCAGAAAAGGACAAGGAAGGCAAGGTTCTCTCCGTAGACCGGAAGAAAAACCGTGTGGTTGTAGAAGGCGTCAATATCATTACCAAGCACACAAAGCCCAACATGCAGAACCAGCAGGGCGGAATCGTGAATAAAGAGGCTCCCATTGATCTTTCCAACGTTATGTACCTTCACAAGGGTAAGGTAACCCGCATCGGCTACAAGATGGAAGGGGACAAGAAAGTTCGTATTGCGAAGACAACAGGCGAGATACTGGACTAAGAAAGAGAGGAGGCCTGAAACGTGAGCACATTTAAAGAATTGTACAAGAGCGAAATCGTCCCTGCCATGACGAAGAAGTTCGGATATAAAAATGTCATGCAGGTGCCCAAGCTCGAGAAAATCGTAGTAAACATGGGTGTGGGCGAAGCGAAGGAGAATGCAAAGGTACTGGATTCCGCTGTAAGCGATATGGAGAGAATCACAGGACAGAAGGCCATCGTTACCAAAGCCAAGAAATCCGTGGCTAACTTCAAGATCAGAGAGGGCATGCCCATCGGATGCAAGGTAACCTTGAGAGGCGAGAAGATGTATGAGTTCGCAGAGCGTCTCATTACCCTGGCTCTGCCCCGTGTGCGTGACTTCCGCGGTGTGAACCCCAATGCTTTCGATGGCAGAGGAAACTATGCCCTTGGAATCAAGGAGCAGCTGATCTTCCCTGAGATTGAGTATGACAAGATTGACAAAGTCAGAGGTATGGACGTCATCTTCGTGACTACCGCCAAGACCGATGAAGAAGCCCGTGAATTATTGACATTATTCAATATGCCATTTGCAAAGTAATTGTAGGAGGAAGAATTCATGGCTAAGACAGCAATGAAAATCAAACAGCAGCGTCCCGCGAAATTCTCCACCAGAGAATACAATCGCTGCAGAATCTGCGGACGTCCCCATGCATACCTGAGAAAATACGGCATCTGCCGTATCTGCTTCCGCGAATTAGCCTACAAAGGCCAGATCCCCGGAGTCAAGAAAGCCAGCTGGTGACTGGCCGAAAGCAACTGGCCGAAAGCAACTTAGCGAATGCAAGCCGTCAGGCGCCGCATGAGCTTAGTGCGAGGCCGTTCCCGAACCTTAATGAGCGCAAGCCGTCAGGCGCCGCGCGAATTTAGTTGAGGGAACCTCTATAGCCCGGAAAAACGTCTCCCGTCCTACTTAGCCGTTTTTCTTCGCTATATACCCATATATAATGCATACAAGGAAATCCGTGGAAGAATATAAGGAGGAAACATACCATGTCCATGAGCGATCCGATTGCAGATATGCTTACAAGAATCCGTAACGCCAACACTGCAAAGCATGACACAGTAGACGTTCCGGCATCCAAGATGAAGATTGCCATCGCCGACATCCTGTTAGAGGAAGGCTATATCACAAAATACGACCTGATTGACGAAGGATCCTACAAGACCATTCATATCACCCTCAAATACGGTGCAGATAAGAGTGAGAAGATCATCAGCGGCCTGAAGAGAATCTCCAAGCCCGGCCTTCGTGTCTATGTTAACAAAGAAGAACTGCCCAAGGTACTGGGTGGCCTGGGAATCGCCATCCTCTCCACCAACCAGGGCGTCATCACCGACAAGCAAGCCAGAAAGCTCCAGGTCGGCGGCGAAGTTCTCGCATTCGTGTGGTGACCGACCGAAAGCAACTGGCCGAAAGCAACTTAGCGAATGCAAGCCGTCAGGCGCCGCATGAGCTTAGTGCGAGGCCGTTCCCGAACCTTAATGAGCGCAAGCCGTCAGGCGCCGCGCGAATTTAGTTGAGGGAACATGCGAAAGCAACTTAGCGAATGCAAGCCGTCAGGCTAATCCTAAGAAACTGAAAACAGAGAGGAACATCCATGCGTCCTCTCCGAAAATCTAAGTAAAGCAGGAGGAAATTAAGGTATGTCACGTATAGGAAGACTGCCAATCGCCGTTCCCGCCGGTGTTACGGTTGATATCAAAGAGGGAAATGACGTTACTGTAAAAGGGCCCAAGGGCACTCTTGAGAGAGTACTTCCGGCAGAGATGACCATCAAGCTGGAGGACGGTCAGGTAGTTGTTACACGGCCCAGCGATCTGAAGAAGATGAAATCTCTGCACGGTCTGACCCGTACCCTGATTCACAACATGGTTGTGGGTGTCAGCGAGGGTTACCAGAAGGTTCTGGAAGTAAACGGTGTCGGCTATCGTGCAGCTAAGCAGGGAAAGAAACTGGTTCTGAACCTGGGTTACTCTCATCCGGTTGAGATGGAAGACCCGGAGGGTCTGGAGTCTCTGGTTGACGGCAACAAGATCACCGTCAAAGGCATTGATAAGGAAAAGGTTGGCCAGTATGCGGCTGAGATCAGGGATAAGAGAAGACCTGAGCCGTATAAGGGCAAGGGAATCAAGTATGCCGATGAAGTGATCAGACGTAAAGTCGGCAAGACCGGTAAAAAATAATATAAGGAGAGTGTGAAAATGATTAATAAAGTATCAAGGGCACAGGTTCGCCAGAAAAAGCATAGAAGATTACGTAATCATATCGCCGGTACCGCACAGAGACCGCGTCTGGCTGTATTCCGCTCCAATAACCATATGTATGCCCAGGTCATTGACGATGTGGCCGGCAAGACATTGGTATCGGCTTCTACTCTTCAAAAGGATGTAAAAGCAGAGCTGGAGAAGACCAATGATGTGAAGGCAGCTGCTTATCTGGGTACCGTCATCGGCAAGAAGGCGGTAGAAGCCGGCATCAAAGAGGTTGTTTTCGACCGCGGCGGTTTCATTTATCACGGAAAAGTTGCCGCACTGGCAGAAGCTGCCCGTGAAGCAGGACTGGAATTCTAAGAGGAAGGAGAAGAACACATGAGACATGTAATCATTGATGCCAGCCAGTTGGAGCTGGAAGAGAAGGTAGTTTCCATCAAGAGAGTTACCAAGGTTGTTAAAGGTGGTCGTAACTTCCGTTTTACCGCTTTAGTCGTTGTCGGTGACCACAACGGACACGTAGGTGCAGGCCTGGGCAAGGCGGCTGAGATTCCGGAAGCGATCCGCAAGGGCAAGGAAGATGCCATGAAGAAGCTGGTTTCCGTTGCCAGAGATGACAATAACAGTGTTACCCATGATTTTATCGGAAAGTTCGGAAGTGCGGAGGTTCTTCTGAAGAAGGCTCCGGAAGGTACCGGTGTTATCGCCGGCGGTCCGGCTCGTGCTGTTGTTGAGCTGGCAGGAATCAAGAATATCCGTACCAAATCCCTGGGATCCAACAACAAGCAGAACGTTGTTCTGGCCACCATTGAAGGCCTTCGCCAGCTGAAGACTCCGGAGGAAGTAGCCAGACTGCGGGGCAAGGCTGTTGACGAGATCTTTGCTTAAGGAGGGCTGGAAAAATGGCGGATAAGTTAAAAATTACACTGGTAAAGTCTACCATCGGCTGCGTGCCCAAGCACAAGAAGATTGTAGAGTCATTAGGATTAAGGAAATTAAATCATACCGTGGAGCAGCCGGACAATGCGGCTATCCGTGGCATGATCCAGAAGGTTGGCTACCTGTTGAAGGTGGAAGAGTAAGAGCACGAAGGAGGTACCATAATGGACTTATCGAATTTACAGCCCGCGGAGGGCTCCAGACAGAGCGATAACTTCCGCAGAGGCCGTGGACATGGTTCAGGAAACGGTAAGACAGCAGGTAAGGGTCATAAGGGACAGAAAGCCCGTTCCGGAGCACCCAGACCTGGATTTGAAGGCGGTCAGATGCCTTTGTACAGAAGACTTCCCAAGAGAGGTTTTACTTGCAGAAATTCCAAGACAATCGTTGCGGTGAATGTAAAAGACTTGGAAAGATTTGAGGATGGAGCAGAAGTGACTGTTGAATCCCTGGTCGCAAGCGGCTTAGTATCTAACCCGAGAGATGGCGTCAAAATCCTTGGAAACGGCGGAATTTCCAAGAAGCTTACAGTGAAAGTGAATGCCTTCAGTGAGGGTGCAAAAGCCAAAATTGAGGCAGCAGGTGGAACAGCCGAGGTGATTTGATGTTAAAAACCTTACGAGATGCTTTTCGTATTAAGGAAGTACGCCATAGAATTTTCTATGTATTGTTTGCACTGGTTGTGATCCGTTTAGGATCACAGGTGCCGGTGCCTGGTGTGGATAATAGCTTTTTCAGTTCTTATTTCAACAGCAATTCCAATGATGCGTTTACTTTTTTGAATGCGTTTACAGGCGGAGGTTTTTCCAACTTCTCCATATTTGCCCTGAGCATTACTCCCTATATTACCTCCTCGATTATCATCCAGCTTCTTACCATTGCCATTCCCAAGCTGGAGGAGATGCAGAAGGACGGGGAAGAGGGCAGGAAAAAATTGACGGCCATCACCCGTTATGTGACCATTGGGCTGGCTCTCTTTGAATCCGTTGCCATGTGCATCGGCTTTGGCAATAAGCTGATTCTGGAGATGAACCTGGTCAATGTGGTGGTGGTGGTAGCAGCATTGACTGCCGGTTCTGCCTTTTTGATGTGGATCGGTGAGCAGATCAATGACAAGGGAATCGGCAATGGTATCTCTATCGTTCTGCTGATCAATATCCTTTCCCGGATCCCAGTGGATATGATCACCCTTTTTGATAACTTTGTTAAGGGCAAGACCATCGCCAAGGCTGCCGTTGCCTGGGTGGTAATTGCTGCCATTATTCTGGCAGTTACGGTTCTTGTCTTGGTTCTCAACGGGGCAGAGAGAAGAATACCGGTTCAATATTCCAAGAAGATGGTAGGCCGGAAAATGATGGGAGGTCAGTCCTCTCATATTCCCCTCAAGGTTAATACGGCAGGTGTGATCCCCATTATCTTCGCATCCTCCATTATGTCCTTCCCGGGAATCATCGTAGCCTTCACCGGCAAGACTCCCGGCGGATGGGGGGGCAAGATCATCAATATGCTGAGCTCCAGCTACTGGTTTAAGCCCAGCGACTGGTTCTCCAGTATCGGTTTGATCATCTATGTAGTTTTGGTGATTTTCTTCGCCTATTTCTACACATCCATCACCTTCAATCCTCTGGAAGTGGCGGATAATATGAAGAAGCAGGGCGGATTCATTCCAGGAATCCGACCGGGCAAGGCAACTGTGGATTATCTCAATGCCCTTTTGAAATATATTATTTTCATAGGCGCCGCAGGACTGACCATCGTAGCCATTATCCCCTTCTTCTTCAATGGTATGTTCAATGCGGACGTATCCTTCGGAGGAACCTCCCTGATCATTATCGTATCAGTTATCCTGGAGACCATGAAACAGGTGGAGTCCATGATGCTGGTGCGTAATTACAAGGGATTCTTGAACGATTAAGGCAGATGTGTTATAGTAGGGCTGTGGTGTTTGCGCGCCGCAGCCTTTCCTTCGTAGTGGGGGCGACTGCGGGAGCCCGCCGTACATTTACTTGCCAAGAAAAGGTATGAGGAGAGGACAAAAGCTTATGAAGATTGTAATGTTAGGGGCGCCGGGAGCCGGCAAGGGAACACAGGCAAAGAAAATTGCAGAGAAGTATCAGATCCCCCATATCTCCACGGGGGATATCTTCCGTTCCAATATCAAGAACGGAACGGACTTAGGCAAGAAGGCAAAGGGGTATATGGACCAGGGCTTGCTGGTTCCGGATGAGCTGACCTGTGATCTGGTGGTAGACCGGATCTCCCAGCCGGATGCAGCCAATGGCTATGTACTGGATGGCTTTCCCCGCACCATTCCCCAGGCAGAGGCTCTGACACAAGCCCTGGTCAAAAGGGGGGAGAAGGTGGATTTCGCCATCAATGTGGAGGTACCGGATGACCATATCATCCACCGCATGTCCGGTCGCAGGGCCTGCCTTTCCTGCGGAGCAACTTATCATGTGGAATACAATCCCCCCAAAGCAGAAGATCATTGCGACACCTGCGGCGGAGGTCTGGTTCTTCGGGAGGATGACAAGCCCGAGACTGTGAAGAAACGTCTGGATGTCTATCATGCCCAGACTCAGCCCCTGATTGACTATTATCAGAAGGCCGGTGCCCTGGCAGAGGTGGACGGCACCCAGGATATTGAGGTCGTATTCCAGGACATTGTCAAGATTTTAGGAGCATGAGAATACTATGTCCGTAACAATTAAAACTGCCAGAGAGATTGACCTTATGAGACAAGCGGGAAGGTATCTGGAGCAGGTTCATGACGGCCTGGCCCAGATCATTCGCCCGGGAATCTCCACCCTGGATATAGACCGGGAGGGGGAGAAGATGATCCGGGCTTTGGGCTGTGTGCCTAACTTCCTGCATTATAACGGATATCCGGCATCCATCTGCGTATCTGTCAACGATGAAGTGGTTCATGGAATCCCCAAGAAGGGAAGGATCCTTCAGGAGGGGGATATCGTCAGCCTGGATGCAGGCCTTATTTACAAGGGCTACCATTCCGACGCTGCCAGAACCTACGGAGTCGGTAGGATCAGCCCGGAAGCCCAGAAGCTGATTGATGTGACCCGCCAGTCCTTCTTCGAGGGGATCAAATATGCCAGAGCCGGCTGCCATCTTCATGAGATTTCCGCTGCCATTGGCAACTATGCCGAGAGCTTTGGCTATGGGGTGGTGCGTGACCTGGTGGGTCACGGTATAGGGACAGCCCTCCATGAGGATCCCCAGATCCCTAATTTTGTATGCAAGGGGCGGGGCATTCGCCTGCAGGCAGGCATGACCCTGGCCATTGAGCCCATGATCGACATGGGTACAGAGGAGGTTTGCTGGCTGGATGATGACTGGACGGTGGTGACGGAGGATGGCTCCCTGTCCGCCCATTATGAGAATACCGTCCTGATCACCGATGGGGAGCCGGAGCTCCTGACCCTGAGCCATTGAACTGGCTTGGGCCAAGAAGCAGGAGAAAGCTATGAAGCCGCTTATAAAAGGAATGTATGCCAGGAGTCTGGCCGGGCATGACAAGGGTCAGCTCTATGTCATCCTGGAGACAGACGATACCTATGTATATCTCTGCGACGGACGGCTGCGCCCCCTGGACAAGCCCAAGAAGAAGAAGAGAATACATATACAGCCGGATTATGACATTGCCCCAGTGATCCGGGAGAGGTTAGAGACCCAAAAGCCCTTAAGGGACCAAGATATCCGTAAAGCATTGAAAGTCAAGGAGGTTGAATAGATGTCGAAGGCAGATGTAATTGAGGTGGAAGGAAAGGTGCTGGAGAAGCTCCCCAACGCCATGTTTCGGGTGGAGCTGGAGAACAAGCACGTGGTGCTGGCTCATATCAGCGGCAAGCTGCGGATGAACTTCATCCGGATCCTTCCCGGGGACAAGGTAACCATCGAGCTGTCCCCCTATGACCTGGACAAGGGACGTATTATCTGGAGGGATAAGTAAAAATCCGTGTAACCACAGGTTTGGGTGTTTTGACACCCAGACCATTTTTTTAAAATGGAACAGGGATTTTCCACAGAATCATTTTACAAATGTATTTTTCTCCCCTATAATAGCAGTAAAGCAGCTGAAGGTGAAAAATGAAGGGAATGGGAGGAAAAGACATGAGCGAAAAAACAGAAGTCAGGTTTGTGGAAAAGGCTTTTGGCAGATTTCAAAATCTGGGAAAATGGCCCGAGACGGATGTCGTTTTGTTGGCCTTGGTAACGGAGTTGATTCCGGAACTCTGTGGCCTGCCTTACGATTACTTGTTGCGGGAGGATCCGGTGGCCATGGCAGAATGCACTCTGTTGGTACAGGAATATCTGGATATTGATCTGATCATCGCCAATTTGGATATCTATAATTTCGAGGCAGAAGCAATGGGAGCCGAACTGAAGTTCTATCCGGATCATTGCTCGGATATTGTGCGCAGTAACTATTTGATCAAGGATGAGAGGGACTTTGATAAGATTCAATTTAGGGGCTTGGATACCGGACGCTTCCCCTATCTGCTCCAATACTGCGAAGCCTATAAGAAGTATACCGGGGCGGATACCTTCCCGACTATGTCGGCTCCCTGGACCTTGGCGGGTAATCTCTATGGAATCGACAATCTGGTAATGGCTACCATGGAGGATCCGGAATTCGTAAAGGAATTTCTGAATAGGATTGTGGACGATTTCCATGCTCCTATGTTTCGGGCTCTGGCAGAAGTATTACCAGGTTTTACCACCATGTCCCTGGCAGATGCCTTTGCCTCTGTTCCAGTAGTTACCCCCAAGATTGTCAGGGAATTCATTCAGCCCAGTCTGGAGAGAGAACTGGAAAAACTCAATATGCCGAGGATCCTTCTGCAGGATACCGCCTTCTTTGGCACTGCCCAGCTCCAGGGAGAGGAAAGGAAAGAATATGAGGATTTTATCGTCTGGTCCAACAACATGTTCTTCTGCATCGATCCGGATCTGACAGAGCTGACCCCGGAATATGCCAGAAGGGTGGCTACGGAACACGGAGTTCCCCTGATGGCAGGAATTGCAGCAAAACAGGTAGAATTCGGTTCCATAGAAGAGACAGTTTCCATCATCAAGGAGTTTGTATTAAAGGGAAAGGACGGCCCCACCCCTTTGTTTTTCTTCTTCAATAACCTTTCGCCAAAGACCTCCACGGACAAGCTGCTTGCGGCAACGAAAGCAGTCAGAGTGTTTGGAGCCCCCGGCGCAGATGAGAATACTCCCTATGAGATTCCCAAAGATCGGCCCTTCGAAGATTTCCTAAAGGAAAAGATGGAACAGAATCCGGAGGGATACAGCTTCGAATGGCTGAAGGTATCCAGATACGCCCATCTGATGAAATAGGTACCCTTCCTTTTCCCTTTCCCTGCACCGGCAGCTCCAAAAGCCAGAGATAATCACATACTTTTAATGATGCGGCGGCTAACGAACATGTTAGCCGCCGTGTTTTTTTATCATTCCGCAAGCCAGGGTATGGACAGTCTCTGCCATCATCTCTACCAGGCTTTTCTCCGTATCATCGAAGCACCACTGCACCTCCACGCCGGACATGACGGCGAGTATCTGGGAGACATAATCGGCTGCAGGCCGGGTCTTGTCCAGTTCCCCCTCCTGGATTCCCCGATTTACCAGCTTGTAGAGACATTGAAGCAAGGCGCGATCCTCTGGGTAGAAGGTATAGCAGGGGAAGACGAAATAATTGCTGATAATGGCCTTGATGATACCCTTGCCCCGCTTCTCGTATTCGGTATAGGACAGGCGCATGAACTGGGTCAGCATAGCCGGAAAGGCGTCCGGCTCCAGCTGCTGATAGGCATAGGCATAGAAGACGTCCGAACGGCGGACGGTATCAATGATAATGGCCTCTTTGGACTTGAAATAAGTATAAAAGCTGCCGCTGGCCACGCCCGCCTGGGAGGTGATCTCCTCAATCGTGGCATTATTAAAACCCTTGCGATTGATAACATCCATGGCCGCAGTAAATATTTTATCCTTGGTAACCAGCGCCTGCTGCTGCCTCTTGGTCAGAACAGGGGCTTGATCAGAATCAGGCATAAGGGGCTTCGTGCGCATAATAAAATCCTCATTTCGATAAAAATAAACCTTCTGTTTTCGTATTATAGTCTAAAAGAGGAGGGAAAACAAGGCGATAAAAAAAAAAAAAAAATTATCAATGCCAATGCCGAATGTGGCAATAAAAACTTACGAGATGACGGCTATAATATTGAATAAAATTCAACTAATGTACAAAATGCATAAAAAGATGCAAACAAATTCTATATATTAGTCAATTTACATAGATGAGAGAGGCTGTTATAATGAAGAAAATTAATTGAATCATCTTCAATGAAATGCATTCACTATAAACAAGGAGGAAATGAAAATGGAAGCGGATATGAGCTGCTTGAAGGAGAAACCCATTGCTGTCTTGGGATGCGGAGCCCTAGATAAGACAATGGCAGGTGACTGTGCCCTGACAGGGGCTCAGGTAAGGATTTGGTAGCAATCGGAGGATGATGTGGTATGTTAGATTTGATTATCAGTGCAGTACTGAAGGGTGGCATGTATATCCTCATCAGTATGGGCTTATCTTTGGTCTACGGTGTTATGAAGATACCCAATTTCGCCCATGGGGAATTCTACCTGATCGGCGCCTATTGTGCTTATGTGGGCCTGTCTATCCTGAAGCTTCCGGCTCTTGTGACCATGGGTCTGGCAGCGGTGATGGGCTTTGCCATGGGAGCGGTGATTGAGCGGCTGACTTTCAACCCCTTGCGGAAACGGTCCAAGGCGGATTGGAGCCTGAACACCTTCCTGGTGACCGCAGGAATCAGCTTTGTCATCCAGAATGTGGCCCAGATGATTTTCGGTGCGGAGTTCTTCGGGGTGGAGAGAGTCTGGGCAGGTTCGCTGAAGATAGCCGGCATCAATATCCCCATGGACCGGGTCATTGCCTTTGTGATTGCCATTGCGGTGGTTCTTTTCTTCTGGCTTTTCCTCCAGAAGAGCCGGACGGGCAATGCGATTACGGCAGTTTCCGAGAATGAGGAAGGTGCTATGCTGATGGGGGTGCAGATTAATTCCATCCATACCCTTACCTTTGGCTTAAGCAGCATGCTGGCTTCCATCGCAGGGGCAGCCTTGATTTCCATCACTCCCGCCTATCCCACCATGGGACAGAAGCCCCTGTACTCTGCCTGGTTTGTGGTAATCCTGGTGGGGCTGGGCAATCTGGAGGCTACCATTGTAGGGGCCTTTATGGTTTCTGCCATCGAAGTATTTGCCACCTATTACGTGGGGGCTGCCTGGGCGGATGCCGTATCCCTGTCGGTAATTGTAATAATTCTTCTGATCAAGCCCACCGGCTTGTTCGGCAAGCGGGCCAAGGTATAGGGAAAGGATAGGGATATTTGCCATGAAAGAGAATAAAACAATGAAAGTATCTGCCATATTGGGCAAGGTGGGCTTGAGCCCCATCAGTGTAGTGGCCTTTATCATCCTGGCCTTCTCTCCCATGTTTGCAGGAAATGAATACAATATCAGACTTTTGTTAACCTGTGTGCTCTACGGAACCCTGGCCATGGGCTTCGATCTCTCGGCCGGTTATATCGGCGTAGCCAACTGGGGATATGCAGCCCTGATGGGTCTGGGGGGTTATACCTCGGCCCTCCTCTTTGAACGTCTGGGGATCAGCCCCTGGATCGGCATCATCTGTGCCGGTCTGATGGCAACCCTGGCAGGCTTCCTGATTGGTCTTCTGACCCTGCGGATGGACGGCATGTTTGCCGCTCTCCTGGCCTGGTTTGTGGGTCTGATTCTCATGAACGCGGCCAATGCCATGACGGGCCTGACCCGAGGAGCCCTGGGACTTCAGGTGACCACCTTATTTACCACTCCCTGGGCGACCCCCTATTTCTATGTGATATTTACCATCTGTGTGATTACCTATATGGTGTTGAGGGTCATTGTAAAATCCAACCTTGGCCTGGCCTTCACGGCGCTGGGACAGGACATGCAGACGGCTCAGACCACAGGGGTCAGTCCTTTGAAATACAGACTGATTAATTTCTGCATCTCCTGCTTTATCGCAGGACTTTGCGGAGGCTTTTATGCCCATTATATCGGCATTTTGACTCCTACCATCATGGCCACCAAGGGCACCATCCAGATTCTGGTCATTGCCTACCTGGGAGGACGGGGGAGCATCTGGGGACCTCTGCTGGCATCCTTCATCATGATGCCCATCTTCGAGTCCATGAACTCTCTGGTGGAGCTGAAGTATATCATCTATGGATTGGTTTTGATCCTGATCATGATCTTCATGCCCAACGGAATTGCAGGATTCGAGAAGCCTGTCAGGAACCTGATCCGGAAGAAATTCGGCAGGAAGGAAAGACAGACAAGCTAAGAAAGCTGCACCTATGCGGTCTAAACAGAGACAAGACAAAGAGCAAGAGAAAGAGGGATATCAAGAATATCCGCTGATGGAGGATCAACGATATGAGAAAGAAAACGAGAGCTACGATAGGACTATTCCTGGCGGCAACCTGTATCTTCGGAACCCTGGCTTCCGGCTGCGGAGGGGGCGGTGGTTCTGCATCCGCAGATGACGATGTGGTAAAGATTGCGGTGCCCATCCCCCTGACGGGAGAGTCCGCTAAGGCGGGAAAAGAAATCCAGGATGCTGTTACCCTGGCATTTGAGGAAGTAGAGAATAAGGTGGGAAGTTATACCATCAAGTTGGATTTTGTAGATGCCACCTCTGACGCAGACAAGGGAGCCCTGGCTCTGGAGGAAGGCATTGTGAAGAGGGGAGATGAGGTGGTCTTGAGCAGCTGGAACAGCTCCGTTGCGGTTGCCATGGCAGATACTGTGACCAAATATCAGATTCCCTGGTACTTCTCCAGCTCCGCTTCCTCTGTGATTAACGAGAAGGTGGAGGGAAATGACAAGAGCTATATGATCTCCAAGATCTGGCCCAAGTCGGAGTCCCTGGCTATCGGATACTTTGAATTGCTGCGGGAAATCATTGAGAATGGAATCTGGGATGCAGACCGGGTGAATTATGCGGTCTTTGCGGATGATACGGATTTTGGCCGGGTCTTTGGTCAGGCGGTCAAGGAGGCTATGCCGGAGTTTGGCGGTCAGAACGTGTTTGAAGATTATACAGCCATCAGCGTTACTGATTTCTATACCATCATTGCCAAGATCAAGGAATCTGGGGCAGACCTCTGTTTTGTCCAGCTGACCAATCCCGCCAGTGCGGCTGCTTTTATCAAGCAGGCCAAGGAGTCCAACCTGCCCTGCCTCCAGACCAATGACTGCTTTACCGAGGCTGCCAACTGGTATGAGCTGGCAGGAGAGGCCGCAACGGGAGTTCTGGTATGCCGTTCCAAGCTGGTCAACGAAAGAGCTTTGCAATTTGCAGAGGATTTTGAGGCCAAATACGGATATGCCCCCTCTGCCACCACCGGCGGCATCAACTATGACGGCGCCCGCTTCCTGATCCAATGTATCGAGGAATGTGAGAAGCAGTATGAGAAGGTGAATTCTGAGACTCTTTACAAGTTTGGCAAGGAGGTTCTGCAGACCGGCGGAATTACCTTTGAGGACAGCGTCCTGGTTCAGTCCTACGAATACAATTATGAAGAAAATGGCATCGACCCCATTGTGGATATGGATCATTTCTACTTCCAGGTTCTGCAGCTGACGGGAGATCAGGAAGTGGTAGTATGGCCGGAGCGTGACAGGGAAGCGGAGATCTTCATACCGGATTACGCCCAGTAAAGCGGATCATGAGGGGAGAGGGGATGCTGGCCTCTCCCCCAGACCATAAGCGGAAAGAGCAGGAGGAAACTATGCTACTTGAGACATGTAATGTGGAAAAGCATTTTGGGGGTCTGGTTGCTGTCAATAATGTCTCTCTTCAGGTCAAGGAGGGAGAGGTTGTGGGTATTATCGGGCCCAATGGGGCAGGGAAAACCACCTTCCTGAATTGCATTGCCGGATTCTATGCTCCGGAAAAGGGCAAGATAAAGTTTCAGGGGAAGGAGATTACGGGTCTTCCCCAGGAGAAGCTGTGTCACCTGGGTATTTCCAGAACCTTCCAGAATGTCCGGGGCTTTCCCAAGATGACAGCCTTGGAAAATGTGATGGTGGGCCGGGTCTTCGGAGCCCGGAAGCCCAGGAGGGCGGAGGAAAAAGCCAGGGAATTGCTGGATTTTGTACAATTTCCCCTGCCGGCGGATACGGTGGTGGAGAACCTGAATACCATCCAGCTGAAGCGGCTGGAGCTGGCTCGTTCCCTGGCAACGGATTGCAAGCTGCTTCTGATGGATGAGGTAGCAGCCGGTCTGACCCCGGCGGAATTGCCGGATTTTATTGATCTGGTGGCCAAGATTCGGGATAGCGGCGTGACCATTATCTGTATTGAGCATTTGATGCGATTCATTACCGGCATCTGTGACCGAGTGATCGTGCTGGAGTTTGGTACTAAGATTGCAGAAGGAGTTCCTCAGGAAGTATTAGCGGATGAAAGGGTCATCACTGCATATCTTGGGAAGACAGATGTGCATTGATGACAGGAGGTGACAGAATTGCTGAAATTAGAACATATGAATGCCGGATATGGCAAGCTGGGCATCCTGTGGGATGTGTCCCTGGAGGTGGCGCAAGGGGAGTTCGTGGCTTTGGTGGGCCCCAATGGCGCAGGCAAAACCACCACCCTGCGTGCCATTTCCCATATCATACCCCCCACCAGCGGCAAGGTAATCTTTGACGGAGAGGATATCGCTCACTGTACGGTGCAGGAGATCATGAAAAAGGGTCTGAGCTATATCACGGACGATGGCTCCCTTTTCTCCGGAATGACCATTCAGCAGAATCTGAAGATGGGGGCCTATGCCATCAAGGATAAGGATAAGATCAAGGAAACCTATGAGAAGGTCCTGGACATGTTTCCCCGTTTGCGGGAGAGACTGAAGCAAAATGCAGGAACCTTGAGCGGCGGGGAGCGGAAGATGCTGGCCATTGCCCGGGGACTGATGTCCAATCCCAAGGCTATGCTGATTGACGAGCCCTCTCTGGGGCTGGCTCCCAATATCGTTCTGCAGGTATTGGAGACCTTGAAAAAACTGACCCAGGAGGGGGTATCTATTCTCCTGGTGGAGCAGAATGTCAATACCACCCTGCAGGTGGCGGATCGGGCTTATGTCCTGGAGGATGGCCGGGTGGTTCTGTCCGGTCAGAGCTCTGAGCTTCTGGCCAGCGACCACATCCAGAAGGCCTATCTGGGACTTTGATGGACACGGGAAGGGAAGATTTGGAAGGCCTGTCTGGGCTTTAGTTCCATAGGAAGGGGAATCGAGATGAAATTTTACAATATCAAGGATATCGAGGGCTTTTTTGCTACCATTGAGAAGTGCCAGGGAAGAGTGGAGCTGGTAACGGCGGAGGGGGATCGCCTGAACCTGAAGTCCCAGCTGTCTCGTCTGGTGGTTTGCGCCAATATCTTCTCCGGGGGCAAGATCCCCGAGATGGAGATCCTTGCCAGTGATCCGGAGGATATGGCCCAATTGGTGGACTTTGTGGTTACCAACGTAGAATAAGCAGCAGGCCTGGACTTGCTGTTAGATGTCCAGGGTTTTTAGGTATCTTTGCAGGTTTTGCCGGGAGATGCCCAGAGCCTTGGCGGATTCAGAGATATTTCCCTTGTGGGAGTGCATGGCTTGCCGGATCAAGGCACGGGCAGCCTCCTGGGACGCAAGACGTACCAGGTTATCCTGGGGCGCCTGCTGTGATTTCGTTTCCCCGATTACAGCAGCTGCCTGCAGGATATGGTCCGGCAGGTATTCTGGTGTGATAGTGGAGCAGTCAAAGGGCAGGATGGTCATACTGTATTCGATGGCATGCTGCAGCTCCCGCACATTGCCCGGCCAGTTGTAGGAAAGGAAGAGAGTCAGGGTTTGCGGATCCAGACCCCGGACGGATTTCCCTGTTTTTTTGCGGGCTTTTAAGAGAAAGCTTTGAGCTAAAGTGGGAATATCCTCCTTGCGCTCCCGCAGGGGCGGAATGGTTAGATTGGCAATGCCCAGCCGGTAGTAAAGGTCGCTGCGCAGCTGCTTTTGCTGAATGGCTTCCATGGGTTCCACATTGGTGTTGGAGATGATCCGTACATCCACATGAATGTTCTTCACACCGCCTACCCGGCGGAATTCTCCCTCCTGGAGGAAGCGCAGGAGCTTTGCCTGGAGCTGAATATCCATGGAATTGATTTCATCTAATAATAGGGTGCCTGTATGGGCTAATTCCAGAAGACCCTGTCTCTGGAGGGAGCCGGTATAGGCTCCCTTTTCCGTTCCAAAGAGGGTGCTTTCCAGCAGGGTTTCCGGAATGGCGGCGCAATTGATGGCCAGGAAGGGCCGGTTTTGTCGTTTGCTGGCGGTATGGATGCTCTGGGCAAATAGTTCCTTGCCGGTGCCGGTTTCTCCGTAGATGAGAACCGGGGAATCGGACAGGGCAATCATTTTACTGCGTTCGATCAGGGTTCGGATGGAGGAACTGGTGAAGAAGATATCACTGAAGCAATAGTGGGCGGTCAGGCCCGAGTCGGTTCTGGGGGGATTCTCCGGGTCGGTATGAGCCAGAGCTTTTTGCAAGGTTCCGATGCGGTTGTGGAGCTCTGTGATGGCAGAGTGATCAGCCATGACGCTATAGGCGGCAATGACCTCCCCGTTTTTTAGAACCGGATAGTTGTTGGAGACCATCTCCAGCTCCTTGCCGGAGTCGGTGAAGACATCCTGACGCAGGTTGAGCAGGGGCTTTTTCTCCTCTAATACCTTGGGCATGGCAAGAATGCTGTCCTTGGAGGCCTTGTAGAGAGAGGTTCCCTCCTTGCCCAGGACATCATGGGACAGGTGGGATTCCAGCTTCTCCCCTGCCTTGTTGATCATCAAAATGCGGCAGTGGTGATCCCAGATGGTGACGGCTTCGTTCATTTGCTGAAAGACATGTTCCAATACCTGGGCGAAGAAACGGTCTGTGGCATCCCGGAAGACCACCACCCGGCTGTCGGCCGGAAAGTCCTGGGATTGGAGGACACATACGGGCAGGAGGTATTGACGGAAGGAGGGATTGCCGAAGTCCTTCTCCTGGGCAGGAGTGCAATGAAAAGATGCATCCCCCCTGTTTTTTTCGGAGATCCTCCCGGCGCTCAGGCAAAGATAGGGGGCAAAGGAGCGAAGAGAGTCTCCCTTCAGGCAGCCATTTCCCTTCAGGTAGAGATCTCCCTGGGGGTTGATATCCAGAACCGTGTCCTCCGGGGAGAGAAGAACCGCTCCCAGCTTGCAATGGCCTAATAATTCGAATAATTCCTTGTATTTCATCAACAATCTCCCTTTTGTTTCTTTTAAAGCCGCAATCATAAGTTGCACAGATTCCAGCGAGGTGCATCAAATCATTGCATTTAGTATAGAATGAGTGGACAAAAATGTCAAGAAATCGGAAAAAAGAAGGGGGAAAACCCGTGAAAATGACTATTATTTACGGGTTTTGGATAAATTTCCCATAAAACAGAAAACTGGCATGATACTTGCACGTAATAAGGGCAAGGGAAATTATTTTTCCAGGAGCCATGGGGCAGGGAAGAGTCCCTGTAACCACAGGTTAGGGTGCTGCGGCATCCAGGCCAGGTTTTAGAAAGGATGGTAGATTCATGCAAGCAAAGAATGAAAAAAGCTATATGGAGCGGGTGAACCGCTTAAAGGCTCGGGTGCTGAGCACTTATCCGGAGATTGATATGGAGAATGCAGTGATCCTGACCAGGGGCTTTCAGGAGTCCGAGGGAGAACCCCATGTGGTACAGAAGGCTTATGCAATCCGCAAGCAATGTATGGAGAAGTCCATTCCCATCTGGGAGGATGAGCTGATCGTGGGCAACTCCGGCAGCAAGCAGAGGGGTGGCCTGGTATGTCCGGACGATTGCTGGTCCTTCGTTGACCGGGAAATAGACACCCTCAATGAGAGACAGTATGACCCCTTCCATCTGAAGGAGGAGGATCGGAAGCTCTTTCTGGACATCGTAAAGCCCTATTGGAAGGGTCGTTCCATCAATGAGAAGTGGGAAAAGCAGATGCCGGAGGTGGTTCGTACCCTGCGGGATTGCGGCGCTATCTACATTGATCGGAAATGTGTCAGAGGCTGGGGGGAGCTGACCCCGGATTATGCTATGATCATCAACGAAGGGGTTGAGGGAATCGAGAGGCGGATCCAGGCAGTGAGAGATACCCTGGATATCTCCAAGGCAGGAGATTATGAGAAGCTGACCTATCTGAGAGCCCTGTCTTATGTGGCCGATGGCCTCCGTCAGCTGGGCAAGCGCTACAGCGCCAAAGCCAGAACTATGGCTATGGAAGAGAAGGATGCCAGGAGAAAGCAGGAGCTGCTGGAGATTGCAGAGGTCTGTGACTGGGTGCCGGAGAAGCCTGCCAGAACCTTCCGGGAAGCCATCCAGTCCATGTATTTCCTCCATATCTGCGTCTTCATGGAGCATGAGGCTCCCAGTTACAACCCGGGCTGCTTTGACCAGTATATGTATCCTTATTATAAGGCAGATCTGGAGGCGGGGCGGATTACCGAGGATCAGGCCCAGGAGCTGCTGGACTGTCTCTGGGTCAAGTTCTCCGAACAGTGTATGCTGCAGGATGCTACCACTGCCCGTTATTCTGCCGGTTATCCCATGTTCCAGAATCTTTGCGTAGGCGGAGTGGATGAAAATGGCATGGATGCCGTCAATGACGTATCCTATATGGTCTTGCAGGCCACCATGGATGTGCAGATGTACCAGCCCTCCCTGTCTGTCAAGTACAACCTGGCCCGCAATCCTGACCGTTTTCTCAAGAAGGTGGTGGAGCTGATGCAGCTGGGCACCGGATTCCCGGCCTTCCACAATGATCAGGTGGGAATCATGATGATGATGAATAAGGGAGTTCCCATGAGGGAGGCCTACTACTGGAATCCCTGCGGCTGTGTAGAAACCAGCCTGGCAGGCAAGCAGCGCTGCTATACCTCCTATGCGGATTACAACCTGGGTTCTATCGTGGAATTTGCCCTGAATGACGGGAAAAGCCGCAAGTACAACCGCTATGCAGGAGCCAGAACCGGCGATCCCAGGAAATTTGCAGATTTTGACCAGTTCTTTGAGGCAGTGAAAACCCAGATTTGCTTTGTCCTGAAGGCAGTGGTGGAGGGCAATCTGGTATGTACCCAGATTGTGAGGGAGATGGAATGTCCCGTTGCCTCCCTGACCTTCAAGGAATGTATTGAAAGCGCCAGGGATTATGCGGTAGGCGGAGCCAAGTATAATGTGGGAGACGGCCTGGATGCCATCGGAGTGGCCGACCTTATTAACAGTATTTTGGCTGTGAAAGAGTTGGTATACGAGAAGAAGCTGGTAGATATGGATACCCTGTGCAAGGCCTTGGAGGCCAATTTCGAGGGCTATGAGTCCATTCAGGCTCTGTGTGCCAGAGCCACCAAGTATGGCAACGACGATGAGGAGGCCAACAAGCTGGCCAGATATATCTTCAACTTCATTGCAGACTATATCGAGAGCTTCTCTAATCCCTATGGCCATTACAACGGCGGCATCCTCCCGGTATCCGGCAATACTCCCTTCGGTATGGAGGTGGGAGCCCTGCCCTCCGGCAGAAGAGCCTATCTGCCTCTGGGGGACGGCATCAGCCCCAACCAGGGAACCGATACCAATGGTATGAGTGCAGTTTTGAGAAGCTGCTCCAACATTCCCCATGTCCGCTTCAATCAGGGAACCTTGCTGAACCAGAAGCTGGATCCCGCCTTTGCCAAGGGAGACAAGGGAATAGAGTCTTTGATGGGCTATCTGAAGAGCCTGTGTGCTATGGGCGTCTTCCATGTACAGTTCAATGTGGTGGATCCTGAGGTTCTCCAGGACGCCCAGGAGCATCCGGAGGATCACAGTGACCTTCTGATTCGTGTCGCCGGTTATACCGCCTACTTTACCGAGCTGGGCCCGGAGACCCAGGGAGATATCATCTCCAGAACAACCCAGACCCATATCTGATGAAAAGACCATGTCCCGGGCCTGGGGGGATAAGAAAGGAGACAAAGGATGCAGCAGGGAACCGTATTAAGAATTGAGAGAATCTCTCCCAACGATGGCAGGGGGCTGCGCACGGTGGTATTTCTCAAGGGCTGTCCCCTCCGCTGTCGCTGGTGTTCTACCCCGGAGTCCCAGAAAGGGGAGCCGGAGCTCTACTATAAGCAGCAAAAATGCATTCACTGCGGCCTGTGCATCCGCACCTGTCCCCAGCAGGCCTTGTCTGTTTCCCAGGATAGACTTGCTGTGGTCAGGGACAAGGAGAAATGTAACCATTGCTTCCGCTGCGCAGAGGTCTGCCTGATGGAGGCAAGAGGGGTATATGGGAAGAAAATGACGGTGGAAGAGGTGATGACGGAGATCCGCAAGGAGTCTTTGTTCTACTTCTTCTCCCAGGGGGGCGTGACCTTAAGCGGCGGGGATATTCTTCTGCAGGCGGAATTCGCCGCAGAGATCCTGCGCCGCTGCAAGGAGGAGTGCCTGCATACCATGGCGGAGTTGGATATGTTTGGCTCTTATGAAAAAGTGCGCAGGGTGGTGGAGCATCTGGATGCTTATTATACGGATATTAAGCTGATGGATGAGGAAGCCCATAAGAAATGGACCGGGGTCAGCAATGCAAGTATTCTTGCCAATATAAGGCGCTCTTCCCGGGAATTTCCGGAGAAGCCCTTGCATGTCAGACTTCCCCTGATCCCGGGAGTCAATGATTCGAAAGAGAATATAGGGGAAACCATTGATTTCTGTAAGGAGCTTCCCTCCTGCCGGGAATTGGAAATTCTGCCCTATCATCGGTTGGGAAGCTCCACCTATGACTATCTGGAGCGCGGCTATGAGCTGGCTCATCTGGAACCCATGGATCCGGAGGAGGCAGAGGAGAGACTGGGGGGCGTCGATAGAGATGCCCTGCCCTTTGCCTTGAAAGTAGCAAGACGTTGAGAGGGGAAAAATAAGGTATTTATCATATAAAAACAGGAATAGGAGAAGATAGGTATGAGACTGAAATACGATTTTGCGGATAAGGAAGAATTGGATCTGCTTCATGAGTATTCCATGAAGCTGATGGAGGAGAATGGAATTATCTTTGCCTGCCAGGAACTGATCGATATTTTCAAAGACCATGGCTTCCGTACAGACGGTGAGATTGTATATATGACGGAGAAGGATGTGAAGAAGGCCCTGGAGACCTGTCCTCGGACCTTTGAATGGTACGGAAGAGATTCCAAGCTTACGGTAGGTGACGGCAAGACCATCTGCGCCCCTTCCTACGGTCCCATCTTCATGCTGGAGGATGGCCAGTTCTATAAGATTGACCGCAAGCGTTATACGGATTGGGCCAAATTAAATGCCTCCAGCAAGGTTTTGCAGGTCAGCAATCCCAATCAGCTGGACTTCTCCTTTATTCCGGAGCAATATGCAACCAACTGGGCTCAGGCCACTATTTTGATGCTGGATCAGAGACCCACCATGGGTATGGTAGATGGCAAGAAGAGCGCTCAGGATTCCATCCGGATGGTACAGGATTTCTATGGCATCTATGACAAGCCGGTGGTGAACAGCCTGATCAGCATCGCCTCTCCCTGCCATATGTCTACGGCTATGTGTGAGGCTTTGATCGAGTATGCTAAGGCAGGACAGGCGGTCTTCATCACTCCCTCCAGTATGAGCGGCATGACCGTTCCGGGTTCTATTGCCTCCCTTCTTCTGTCCAATAATGTAGAAACTCTGGCCGGTATTGTGGCTGCTCAGTTGATCCAGCCGGGAACTCCCGTCATGTATGGAATCCAGAGTCACGGCTGCGATCTGCGTTTCGGAACCCCCTCCATCGGCAGCGCCGAGCAGGTATTGATTTTCTCTGCTGCCAAGGCCATGGGAAGCTATTACAATCTCCCGGTTCGGACCGGAGGTTCCTCCTGTGATGCCAAGCAGGTGGATATGCAGGCAGGTATTGAGTCTTATGCTACTATGTTTGCTACCATTCAAAGCGGGGCAGACCTGATGGTACATGCCCTGGGAAGTCTGGAATCTGACAGCTCTGTCAGCCTGGACAAGCTCATCTATGATGAGGAGGTTCTGCTGATGGCCCAGAGGGTGACCAGAGGCTTTGAAGTCAGTGAAGAAACCCTGCTCTATGACTGCTTTCTGGAGGCGGGCCCCGGCGGTCAGTTCCTGACCCTGTCGGATGACAATATGGAAGACAGCCTCTGCTGCTACAGAGAGGATTATATGATCAGTAAGATTGCCAACCACGTATCCCACGGAACCTGGGAGGAGCATGGACGGGAGATGATCACCGACGTCACCAAGAAGATGTGGAAGAAGCGCCTGGAGGAATTCCAGGCTCCGGAGATGAGCAAAGACCAGAAGGAGGTTCTGGAGAGATATGTACCCAAGGAGCTCCTGTATGGGGAAGGACAGGCATAAAAAGCGCAAAGCTGTGGACGCCATGCCGGAGGGTTAAAAAGAGGCGGCCATCGGGCAAGGGACCGGTGGCCGGCTGGCAGGAAATAACTTGCGAATAGTCACATTATATGATAAACTATAGGAAATAATATCCTATAAGGAAAAAAGCGGGAGGTACAAGATGGATAATTTTACTTTTTTCAGCCCAACCTATTTTCAGTTCGGTAAGGACGCAGAGTCTCTGACCGGTGCCTGTGTCAAGCAGTATGGGGGGACAAGAGCTCTGCTCCACTATGGCGGTGGATCCGTTGTTCGTTCCGGCTTGCTGGACCGGGTGAAGAAGTCCCTGGATGCAGAGGGAATCACCTATGTGGAGCTGGGAGGCGCCAAGCCCAATCCCTTAAGTGGTCTGGTGTATGAGGGAATCGAGCTGGCCAGAAAAGAAAAGGTAGATTTCGTCATCGCCATCGGCGGGGGAAGCGCCATTGACTCTGCTAAGGCCATCGCTTTCGGTAGCCTCTATGAGGGAGATTTCTGGGATTTCTATGATGGAACCCAGGGTCAGGTACAGAAGGCTCTGCCCATCGGTGTGGTTCTGACTTTGGCTGCTACCGGAAGCGAGGCATCCGGAGATGCGGTGGTTACCAATGAAAATGGTATGTATAAGCGCTGCGCAGACGGGGATGTGCTTCGACCCAAGTTCTCTATTATGAATCCGGAGCTGACCTGTACCCTGCCGCCCTACCAGACAGCCAGCGGGGCATTTGATATGTTCTCCCACTGCCTGGAGCGCTACTTCACGCATACCAAAGAGGTGGAATTCACGGATCGTCTGCTGGAGGCTTGTATGCTGACTATCCTGAAGGAGTCCAGAAGAGTCATGGAGGATCCCTCCTGTTACGAGGCAAGAGCCAACCTTATGTGGTGCGGTACCATTTCCCATAATAATGTGACCGGCGTAGGCCGTGCCCAGGATTGGGGCACCCATCATATGGAAAATGAGCTTTCCACCCATTATGGCTGCTCCCACGGAGCAGGTCTTGCTATCCTGACCCCCTCCTGGATGAAATATGCCATGAAGACCCAGGGCTTGGACCGCTTCATCATGTTTGCTACCCGTATTATGGGCTGTCAGATGGACTATGAGCATCCGGAGGCAACGGCTCTGGAAGGCATTGAGCGTCTGCAGTACTTCATCAAGGAGATCCTGCATCTGCCCACCACCATCGGTGAGATCGGGGGTAAGCCGGAGGATGTTCCGGAACTGGCCAGAAGTATGTTCCACGGCGCCCCCAATCATGGCAACTTCGTGAAGCTGACCAAAGAAATTGCAGAAGAGATTTATTCTGCTGCTATGTAACTGTCTAGGCGGCTGTTGCCGCCTTTCCCCGAAGGAAGGATCCTGCATTCCAGGGAGCCTGTCCCGGGGTTTGAATCGAAAAGGGGTGTTGTATGATGGGTGAATTGGGTGGTCTGGATAAAAAGGCCTTTGTGACACATATGGACGATGTGGAATGGAAGGAAGCAGGCGAGGGCCTTAGAATCAAGGAGCTCTTATGTGAGAAGAAGGCTGGTAAGACAGAGTTCTATTGCGGTTTGGCGGAGCTGGAGGCAGGCAAGGATATCCCGGTGCATCAGGCCAACCTGGCTTGCTGTACCCATCTCCTGGGGGGAGAGGTATGGGCTCGCCTGGGAAGACAGCGCTTCCAGCTGGAAGCAAGTGCCTCCAACTATTTCCCCATAGGACTTCCCAGAGCTTATGAGGCCTCCGGCAATCAGGGGGTGCGCTTCCTCTATTGCTTTGCCACAGACAATGAGACGGGAGAGGCGAATCTGAAGATAGAGCCGGTAGCGGAGGAAGTGGCTCGTGCCTACTATCAGCCCAACTGTCCCTCGAATCTTATGAGTCCGGGGACGGCCGGTACCGGCTGCCGCTGGGCAACCGCCGGAGATACGGATCCCTGGACCATCGTGGAAGCTGCCCAGGGAAGCAGAAGTCAGGTCTTCCAGGCTCATTTTGACGAGATCAAGGGCTGCAAGGAGTTTTGGTGGGGCTTGTGTTCCACCAGACCCAATTGCCGTTATACCCCCCATTTCCACCAGCAGGCGGAGATCTTCTACATTATCAGTGGCTTCGGGACTATGTATGGAGGCAGCCAGGTCTTCCGGGTAAGACCGGGAACTCTCTTCTATGCCCCCAGCAATTGTATGCATGGTATGGTCAATGACGGAACCGAACCCTTGATCGCCCTCTATGCCTGCAGCATTGAGAAGGCAGGGACCTCCTATAATCGGGAGGAGATTGCCGATGTCCCCATTGTTGCTCCCGCAGACAGGCATGATCTGATGCTGAGCAAGGTATAAGAGGGAGTCATGCCACCTGCTGTTTGACACCACCATATAGGAAAACCAGCTGCTTTGCACTTAGGTGCTGCCGCAGCTGGTTTTCCCTTGTCTTGGCAGCTGCAAGGGCTCCCTGCCTTTGCCGGGAGCCAGTCATAAAAGGGCTGCATGTTCGACGATAAGAGCGGAGGATAGAAATGGAAAATCGCAATTTGACCCAGGGGAAAATCTGGAAGGGTCTGCTTCTCTTTGCCCTTCCCCTCTTTGGAACCAGTCTGATCCAGCAGGTCTATAAC
>CAVLCU010000004.1:0-26312 GCA_963661545.1 Lachnospiraceae bacterium
GTTCGAAGGCGAGGAACTGGTGGACATCGATGAGGATTCCGATGAGGACGAGGATTCCGACGAGGATATACTGGGCGAGAACTTCGAGG
This sequence comes from Lachnospiraceae bacterium, assembly GCA_963661545.1. Lineage (GTDB taxonomy): Bacteria > Bacillota > Clostridia > Lachnospirales > Lachnospiraceae > Scatomonas. Next base: position 90 of record CAVLCU010000004.1, read on the forward strand.
ATGATTTCGGTGACGATTCCTCCGGAAATGAAGATGATTTCCTGGATGAATTTGACGAGCCTTTTGATGACAGTGAAGAGTAAGGGAAAGGGGTAATGAAATGCCAGACGTAGTGAATAAAGAAGCAGCTGCCTATCAGCCCATGACTTTTGACGCAATTAAGATCGGCCTTGCCTCACCGGAAGCCATTCGGAACTGGTCTCACGGAGAGGTGAAGAAGCCGGAGACCATCAACTACAGAACCCTGAAGCCGGAGAGAGACGGCCTCTTCTGTGAGCGCATCTTCGGACCCTCCAAGGATTGGGAATGCCATTGTGGAAAGTATAAGAAGATCCGCTATAAGGGTGTGGTCTGTGACCGCTGTGGGGTAGAGGTGACCAAGTCCTCAGTACGAAGAGAACGGATGGGCCATATTGAACTGGCCGCCCCCGTATCCCATATCTGGTACTTTAAGGGGATTCCCTCCCGCATGGGTCTGATTCTGGATATGTCTCCTCGAACCCTGGAGAAGGTTCTGTATTTTGCCAGCTATATTGTTCTGGATGGGGGGGATACCAGACTCCAGTACAAGCAGGTGCTGGGGGAGAAGGAATATCAGGATGCCAGAGAAGAGTATGGCGATGCCTTTCGGGTGGGCATGGGAGCGGAATCCATCAAGGAGCTCCTCACAGCCATTGACCTGGAGAAGGAGTCGGCAGAGCTGAAGAAGGGCTTGCGGGAGTCCACGGGCCAGAAGAGAGCCCGGATCATCAAGCGCCTGGAGGTTGTGGAGGCCTTTCGGGAGTCCGGCAACCGTCCGGAATGGATGATCATGGATGCGATTCCCGTGATTCCCCCGGATCTGCGCCCCATGGTACAGCTGGATGGCGGTCGTTTTGCCACCTCCGATCTCAATGATCTCTATCGGAGAATTATCAACCGGAACAACCGTCTGAAGAGGCTGTTGGAGCTGGGGGCTCCGGATATTATCGTCCGCAACGAGAAGCGAATGCTCCAGGAGGCTGTGGATGCCCTCATCGACAATGGCCGTCGGGGCCGTCCGGTCACGGGTCCCGGCAACCGTGCCCTCAAGTCCCTGTCTGACATGCTTAAGGGAAAGTCCGGCCGTTTCCGTCAGAACCTGCTGGGCAAGCGAGTGGATTATTCTGGCCGTTCCGTTATCGTAGTGGGACCGGAGCTGAAGATCTATCAATGCGGTCTGCCCAAGGAGATGGCCATTGAGCTCTTCAAGCCCTTTGTCATGAAGGAGCTGGTGGCCAATGGCACAGCCCATAATATCAAAAATGCCAAGAAGATGGTGGAGAAGCTGCAGACGGAGGTCTGGGACGTGCTGGAGGAGGTCATCAAGGAGCATCCGGTGATGCTGAACCGGGCACCTACCCTCCATCGTCTGGGAATTCAGGCCTTTGAGCCCATCCTGGTAGAGGGCAAGGCCATTAAGCTGCACCCCCTGGTATGTACGGCCTTCAATGCGGACTTCGACGGAGACCAGATGGCTGTCCATCTGCCCTTGTCTGTGGAAGCCCAGGCAGAGTGCCGTTTCATGCTCCTGTCTCCCAATAACCTGCTGAAGCCCTCGGACGGAGGTCCTGTGGCAGTGCCTTCTCAGGATATGGTTCTGGGTATCTATTACCTGACCCAGGAACGGCCGGGAGATAAGGGAGAGGGAAGCTATTATAAGAACCTGAATGAGGCCATTCTGGCCTATGAGAACGGCTACCTGACCCTGCAGGCCCGGATTCATGTCCGCCGCTTCGGCCGGGATGACAAAGGAGTGCTGATTCATGAAAATGTAAGCTCCACTCTGGGACGTTTCCTCTTTAATGAGATCCTGCCTCAGGATCTGGGCTTTGTAGACCGGAGTCTGCCGGAGAATAAGCTGCTGCCGGAGGTGGACTTCCTGGTAGCTAAGAAGCAATTGAAGCAGATTCTGGAGAAGGTCATCAACACCCACGGGGCTACCAGGACGGCGGAAGTGCTGGATTCTATCAAGGCCATGGGCTATAAGTATTCCACCCGTGCGGCCATGACCGTATCCATTTCCGATATGACTGTGCCTCCCCAGAAGCCCCAGATGATCGCCGATGCCCAGGATACGGTAGACAAGATCACCCGGAACTATAAGCGGGGTCTGATTACCGATGAAGAGCGTTACAAGGAGGTTGTGGAGACCTGGAAGGAAACCGATGATGCCCTGACCCACGCTCTGCTGTCCGGTCTGGATAAGTATAACAATATCTTCATGATGGCTGATTCCGGAGCCCGTGGTTCCGATAAGCAGATCAAGCAGCTGGCAGGTATGCGTGGATTGATGGCCGATACCACGGGTCATACCATTGAGCTGCCCATCAAGTCCAACTTCCGTGAGGGTCTGGACGTTTTGGAATATTTCATGTCGGCTCACGGAGCCCGGAAGGGTCTGTCGGATACCGCCCTTCGTACCGCAGACTCCGGTTACCTGACCCGTCGTATGGTGGATGTCTCCCAGGATCTGATCATCCGTGAGATAGACTGCAGCCAGGACAGAGCCCAGATCCCCGGCATGTATGTCAAGTCCTTTACCGATGGCAAGGAAGAGATCGAGGCCTTGCAGGAGCGTATCACAGGCAGATTCTCCTGTGAGACCATCAAGGACAAGGAGGGAAATGTGATCGTCAAGGCGAATCACATGATTACCCCCAAGCGGGCTGCCAGGATCATCAAGGAAGGGGTGGATGAGAAGGGCCAGCCCTATGAGCAGGTCAAGATCCGTACCATCCTGACCTGTCGGTCCCACATAGGAATCTGTGCAAAGTGCTACGGAGCCAACATGGCCACTGGAGAAGCTGTGCAGGTGGGTGAGTCGGTTGGTATTATTGCCGCCCAGTCCATCGGTGAGCCCGGTACCCAGCTGACCATGCGTACCTTCCATACCGGCGGTGTGGCCGGCGGCGATATCACCCAGGGTCTTCCCCGTGTGGAGGAGCTTTTCGAGGCTCGTAAGCCCAAGGGTCTTGCCATTATTACGGAGATTAAGGGTCAGGCCACCATTAAGGATACCAAGAAGAAGAGAGAGATCGTGGTAACAGACAACGAGGAAGGGATTTCCAAGACCTATCTGATCCCCTATGGTTCCAGAATCAAGATCATGGACGGCGCTATGCTGGCAGCCGGTGACGAGCTGACGGAAGGAAGTGTCAACCCCCATGATATTCTGCGGATCAAGGGAGTCAGGGATGTACAGGATTACATGCTGCGAGAGGTACAGAGAGTATACCGCCTCCAGGGTGTGGAGATCAGCGACAAGCATATCGAGGTTATCGTGCGCCAGATGCTGAAGAAGGTCCGGGTGGAGGAGAATGGGGACAGCAGTTTCCTGCCCGGAACTCTGGTAGATGCCCTGGAATTCGAGGATGAGAATGAGAGGCTGCTGGCAGAAGGCAAGGAGCCTGCGGAGGGCAAACGGGTTCTCCTGGGTATTACCAAGGCTTCTCTGGCTACCGATTCCTTCCTGTCTGCCGCCTCCTTCCAGGAGACCACCAAGGTCTTGACAGATGCAGCCATCAAGGGGAAGGTAGACCACCTCATCGGCCTTAAGGAGAATGTGATCATCGGTAAGCTGATCCCTGCCGGTACCGGCATGAAGTGCTACAGCAATATCAGGCTGGACTCCGATGATGCGGTATTGGAAGACGAGGAGCTTTTCTTCGAGGACGACCTGGAGGAGGATCCGGCTGAAGGTTCGGATGCCGATTTCCATGAGGGGGGAAAGGATCTGGAGTTTGTGCTGGGGAAGACCCCCAACGATGACGAGGATATTCCGGATGATTTCTTCGAGGATGAAGTGACGGAAGAGGAGGAGTTCCCGGAAGAAGAGGATGAGTTCCCGGAGGACGAGACGGAGGAATAATGTGCGAGTGGGAGGTCATTGCAGAACCTGTGATGGCCTCCCCTTGCCATGAAAGGATAGGATAGTTATGCGAATCAAGCGGGAAGATGTAAGAAATGTAGCCATTATTGCCCATGTAGACCACGGCAAGACCACCCTGGTGGATGAATTGCTGAAGCAAAGCGGGGTATTTAGGGCCAACCAGGAGGTTCAGGAGAGGGTCATGGACTCCAATGATATCGAACGGGAGCGGGGCATCACCATCCTGTCCAAGAATACGGCGGTTCACTACAAGGGAACCAAGATCAATATCATCGATACCCCCGGCCATGCGGACTTCGGCGGAGAGGTGGAGCGGGTCCTGAAGATGGTCAATGGGGTCATTTTGCTGGTAGATGCCTTTGAGGGAGCCATGCCCCAGACCAAGTTTGTTCTGAAGAAGGCTCTGGAGCTGGATCTGAAGGTGATTGTCTGTATCAACAAGATCGACCGGCCGGAGGCTCGCCCCAACGAGGTGGTGGACGAGGTTCTGGAGCTTTTGATGGATCTGGATGCCTCCGATGAGCAGCTGGACTGCCCCTTCCTCTATGCCTCTGCCAAGAGAGGCCATGCGGTGCTGGATCTCAATGACACTCCCCATGATATGACCCCGCTGTTTGAGGCTATTTTAAAATACATCCCGGCTCCGGAGGGTGACCCCCAGGCAGGCACCCAGCTGCTGATCTCCACCATCGATTATAACGAATATGTGGGTCGGATCGGGGTAGGCAAGGTGGATAATGGCAAGATTGCAGTGAATCAGGAAGTCCTGCTGATGAATCACCATGACCCGGAGAAGAGGAAGAAGGTGAAGATCAGCAAGCTGTATGAATTCGACGGCTTGAATAAGGTAGAGGTGAAGGAGGCCACCGTGGGAGCCATTGTGGCTATCTCCGGCATTCCGGAGATCCATATCGGAGATACCCTCTGTGACCCGGAACATCCGGAGCCCATTCCCTTCCAGAAGATCTCCGAGCCCACCATTTCCATGAATTTCCTGGTCAATGACTGTCCTCTGGCCGGTCAGGAGGGCAAGTATGTGACCTCCCGCCATCTCCGGGATCGGCTCTTCCGGGAGCTGAATACGGATGTCAGCCTGCGGGTGGAGGAGACCGGATCCGCCGACTGTTTCAAGGTATCCGGCCGGGGGGAGCTTCATCTCTCGGTTCTGATAGAGAATATGCGCCGGGAGGGCTACGAATTCGCCGTCAGCAAGGCAGAGGTGATCTACCGGGAGGATGAAAGAGGCAAGAAGCTGGAGCCCATGGAGCTGGCCTATGTGGATGTACCGGAGGAATTCTCCGGAACTGTCATTCAGAAGCTCAGCGAGCGCAAGGGAGAGCTCCAGGGCATGAGCCTGGGAAGTGACGGCTCTTCCCGATTGGAATTCTCCATTCCCGCTCGGGGTCTCATCGGCTTTCGGGGCCAGTTCCTGACCATGACCAAGGGAACCGGCATCCTCAATACCATTTATGATGGCTATGCCCCCTACAAGGGAGATATTCAATACCGGAAGCAGGGCTCCCTCATCGCCTTCGAATCCGGCGAGTCCGTTACCTACGGCCTCTTCTCCGCCCAGCAGAGGGGAACCCTCTTCATCGGCCCGGGCCAGAAGGTCTATGGGGGCATGGTGATCGGTCAGAATGGCAAGGCAGAGGATATTGAGCTCAATGTCTGCAAGACCAAGCACCTGACCAATACCCGGTCCTCCTCCGCGGACGAAGCCCTGACCCTGACTCCCCCCCGCATCCTGTCTCTGGAGCAGGCACTGGAATTCATCGACAAGGATGAGCTGTTGGAGGTTACTCCTAAGAGCCTGCGCATCCGCAAACGCCAGCTGGACTCCAGATTAAGGAAAAGAGAAGCGATGAAATAATAAGCAAAAGGAAACAGGCGGCTGCAGCCGCCTGTTTCCTTTTGCAATTATTGTGGTGCCTCCCGATTCTTATCGGTGACTCTGTCATTTGCCATTGCGGTATCGGTGAAGCTAAAGTAGGTGACGCCGGATTCCAGGCGATAGCCATGGGCTGCTGCCAGATCCTTGAGGGTCACCAGCTGGTAGCCTTGCGCCTGGAGCTGGGGGATGAAGGAGGCACTGGCCTCCACCGTGGCCCTGTAAATATCATGGAGGAGGACAATATCGCCCCCGGAGACCTGGGACATGACCACATTGTAGATGGCACTGGCATCCTGACTATCCCAGTCCAGGGTATCAATATTCCAGAAAAAACAGGGCCGAGCCGTGGCGGCAGACTTGTCCTTGGTATATTCCCCGTAGGGGAAGCGAATGACCGAGGCTCCCGCTCCGTTGTTGTAGGGGGCGATGAGCTCATCCGTCCGGGTGAATTGCTGCCGTACCTGATCCAGGGACAGCTTTCGCATATCCGGATGATCATAGGAGTGATTGCCCAGGGTACAGCCCAGCTGGATCATACGGGGGATGGTTTCTGCCCCATAATTTTCTATGCTGGTTCCCAGCATCATGAAGGTGGCCTTGGCCTGGTTGGCTTCCAGGACATCCAAGAGCTGGGAGGTATACTGGCTGGGACCATCGTCGAAGGTCAGGGCGATCATCTTGGAGTTGTCCGCCTCCGGATGGTAGATTCCGTCACTGTCAAAATAATATCCCTGGCCACCGATGGGGGTCCAGCCGGTGTCCATATATCCCTGGCTGTCGAAGTGGTATTGATTGCCCTCCAGCTGCAGCCAGCCGTTCACATAGCAGCTGGTCTGTCCGGTGGCATACCACCAGCGGCCATCGGTCTGCTGCCAGCCGGGGACAGCCTTGGTAACTGTCCTGTGGTCCTCCAGAATGGAGATCCCTGCCTGACCGGAGCCGTCCTCTTGTTCCGGGGGGACTTCCTCAACCTTCTGAGAGGAGTCCTTGGAGGAACTGGCGGAGGAGGCTTCCGTCTCTGACACCGTCCCGGTGTCGGAAAGGGACTTAGTGGTGGGTTGGGATCCGGATTCGGACATGGATTTACTTCCGGATTCAGATTCGGTTACAGATTCGGATATGGATCCGGAGATAGACTCGGTTCCGGAACCGGACCTGGTCTCTGTTTTTACTTCCCCTCGGCTCTCCCTCTGGCCGACAGAAGGCTTGGCTGCTGCCCAGATGACAGCCACCAGTGATAGAATCCCTCCCACACAGAGGGCTACCTTCAGACAATTTCGCAGCATAATTTGGCGGCGCCTTCGCTGCCTTTTCTCCCTTAATGTCTCCCTGTCCATTCCCCTACTCTCCCACTTTATTCTCTTTTGCTGCCAAGGCAGATCCCGGATGTTTCCCCGAAGGACTGCTGACTTATGTCACCTTTTTGGCAAACTCTATTATACTGTTTTTTTGCCAAATAAGCAACGAGTTATTAAGAGGATTTCCTTATAACATTTTTTATATAAAGATATAAAAAAATGAAAGTTGTTGTTTTGCTGAGGGAGGATTATAATGAAGCATATCGTCAGCAAAGGGGCTGGAGTGTCATACTCCGGCCCCTTCATAGGTGGTGGAGGCGGCGTCAGCCGTCTGGACGTTTTCTTTAGGAGGAAGCAGGGATGACAAGTACCATACAGGATTATGAAAAAAGGATATTGGACTATATTGACAGCAGATCCCAGGATATCATTTCCTATTTTCAGAAAATGGTAAGATGTAAGAGCTACACGGGGCAGGAAAAGGAAATCGGCGATCTCTTGATGGAGGAAATGAAGCAGTGGGGTCTTTCCTGGGTGGAAAATAAGGAGAAGGAAGGAGGACATCCCAATATTGTGGGAAGACTGGAGGGAGAAGAGGAGGGACCGACTCTTTATTTCAACGGGCATTTGGATGTACTTCCGGAGGGCCGTATAGAGGCCTGGAGGGTTCCCCCCTTTTCCGGAGAGATTATCGATGGATCCTTATGGGGAAGAGGGAGCGTAGATATGAAGGGGGGAACCTTTGGCTCTTTTCTGGCCGGAGCGATTCTGGAGACCTTGCATGTGCCCATCCGGGGGAAGGTCATCTTTACCGGCGTATGTGACGAGCAGATCTGCGGGGAGCGGGGCGTCCGCTATTTGATCGATTGCGGGGTCATTCGAAAGGATCAGGAAGGGGACATGGGAATTAATTGTGAACCCACCAATCTGACCCATGTAGTCATTGCCAACAAGGGGGTGCTCCGGGCGGATGTGACCTTTATCGGCAAAACGGCCCATGGGGCCAGGCCCTGGCTGGGAGTGAATGCCATCGAGCATGCCAACCGATTTATGAGTAAGATTCTGGAACTGAACCAGGTTTTAGCCAGGGAAAAGCACCCCCTCTTAAGTCCCCCCCATGTCCTGCTGGCCATGATTGAAGGAGGGCAGGCCACCAATGTTGTGCCGGATCATTGCAAGGTTACGATCACAAAGCGTATGCTGCCGGGAGATTCTTACCAGCAATCCATCCGGGACTATCAAGACATCCTTGACGCCATGAAGGAGGAGGATCCAACTGTAAATGGCATTTTGCATGTTTGGGAGGAATACCGTCCTCCGGTGGCCATTCCCAGGGACAGCAAGGTAATTGCTTATGTAAATCAAGCCTACAAAAGGGTATGTGGCAAAGAGCTGGGCTTCCGTGGAGGAGAAGGGGGGACAGATGCTTCCCATGTGGTACATCGAACGGGAATTCCCATGATTGTCTTTGGCCCGGGAGATGTCTCCTTGTGCGGGGCCCCAAATGAGCATGTTCCGGTACAGGATCTGATCCAGGCTGTCAAGATCTATGCTCTGACCATCTTATACAGCCTGGGAGTGGATCAGGAGGAATCCTCCTGGGAGGGACAAGAGAGGAGAGAAGAGGCATGAAAAAAATAGATGTGATCATCAAAACGGGACATATGTATACCATGGCCGGGGAGGGATCCGGCTATGCCTATGGAAAGTCATTGGCCATTGATCGGGGGAAAATTGTGGCGATAGAGGATGCCGATACCATAAGCGGGGAATATTCTGCCGAGAAGGAGATAGACGCCAGGGGCATGCTGACCATGCCCGGCCTCATTGACGGGCACATGCATACCGGTCATGGGGTCATTCGGGGAATGGCTCAGGACGTATCCCGGTGGATGATGCAGAATATGGCTCCTTTGGAGAAGGCCAGGACCAGCGCGGCCAAAACGGCAGGAAGTGAATTGGCGATTGCGGAGGCCATTTTATCCGGAACAACGACAATCGGTGATGACGGAAGTGACATGGAGGGCGCCTTGGCCTTCATAGACCGTGTGGGAGTCAGGGGCAATGTGTCCGTCCGGGTCAGGGAGGTGCCCATTCGAGCCTACGGGGAGGGAGAACTCTACCCCTTTGATGAGGCCTATGGGGAGAAGACCTTTTCCGAGGCCTTGAGGCTCTATGATCAATTTCATAACAGGGACGGGGAGCGGATCAAGATAAGATTCGGCCCTCAGGCAGCGGATTTTCTGAGCATAGAACTTCTGCTGAGATGCCAAAAGGAGGCAAAAAAGCGAAAAACGAAGGTGCATATGCACCTGGAACAGGGAGCCAGGGAAGACGAGCAAATGAGGAAACGCTACGGAAAGCCTGCGGTAGAGGTGCTGGCTCCCTATGGCTTCTTTGACGAGGATTTTGTGGGAATACATCTGACTGCTGCTACCCAAAAGCATCTGGAAACGGTAGTAAAGGGGGGAGGGTCTATGATTATGTGTCCCAATTCCATAGGCCTTACCTGTGGAGTGGTGGCACCGGGATATGAATTTGACGCGGCCGGCGGCTTTGTGGGATTAGGGACGGATCAGGCAGCGGGCAACAATGGCCATAATCTTTTTTCCGAGATGAAGGCTGCTGCCATTTTGACCAAGGTCAAGCATGGCAGTGCAACGATTCTGCCGGCCTGGAAGGCGGTGCGCATGGCAACCATCGAGGGAGCCAAGGCCCTGGGGATTGATGCCCTGACAGGTTCTCTGGAGGTGGGCAAATGTGCAGACCTCATTCTTTTGGATCTGGCCTCCCCCACCCTGACCCCCATCTACAAAACCCCCATCCGTAATTTCATGCCCAATCTTGCCTATGCGGCCCGGGGAAATGAGGTGGACACGGTGATGGTAAATGGAAGGATCCTGGTGGAAGCTGGCAGGCCCCAAACCTTTGACTTGCAGGACATCCTGGCAAATGCCCAGGCTTATGCGGATGAAATTGCCCTGGGCAGCAGGGAGGAATTCCTGGCATTGCAGGGGGAAAATGTGAAATATATGGAGAGGGGTCTGATGTAGACCCCCGGGAGGTTACCGGAAAAACTGCTTTTTATACTCCAGGAGCTGCTGGATGATGGTCACGCAGCCATGGATCCCCAGCTTGTCACTGTTGAGGGTTATATCATAGTTGATGGGGTTGGTCCACTCCCCTCCCTTGGTGTAGAAACGATAATAATCTGCCCGGTATTTATCCGTCTGAGAGATGATATGATCCGCTTCCTTAGCCGTAACCTTCATTTTCTCCATGGTTCGCTGGCGGCAGGCCGGGCGCCCCGCCTCGATGTATACGGAAACCACATTGGGATAGTCCCTCAAAACATAATCGGCACATTTACCCACGATCACGCAGTCCTCATGTTTGACGATCTCCTGAATGATCTCCACCTGGTGCTGAAAGAGGGCACTGTTGGAGGTAAAGCTGCGATCTACGGCAATAAAGTGTTTGGTGATGGGAAGAGCAGCAAGCTTGCTCATCACGTAGGAACGCTGGAGATTTTCATCGGCGGCCACATATTGGGATTCATCCAGGCCGGTCATTTGAGAGGCCAGGGTCAGAATCCTGTTTTCATAGCAGTGGATTCCCAGCTGATGGGCAAGACGGTAGGCCACCTCCTTGCCGCCGCTGCCAAAACCTCTGGCGACAGTAATTGCAAAATGCATAGTCAAAGCCTCCTTCAAGAAAGATAGCTACATCCTAATCCCCAGGGGAAGGAAAAACAAGGCCTGAGCAGAGAATTGGGTGAAATGGTATGTTTATATAACTTTTTTGCTATATAAGCCAACCATATAAGTATTGGAGTTATTTGGCCAGCTGAAGTAGAATGACAAAAAAACGAAGGGGTGCTAGCCATGTATCAATTATTGATTAAGAACGGCACAATTATAACACCAGAGGATTCCTATCCGGCCAATCTTTATGTACAGGATGGAAAGATTGCGGCCATCACCGGCTGTGACACCTGCATGGAAGCGGAAAGGGTCTATGATGCCAGCGGAAAGTGCGTATATCCGGGCTTCATTGATACCCACGTCCATTCCCGGGATGGCGGTGCAACCCAGAAGGAAGATTTTTGGCATTCCACCAGGGCGGCTGCCTGCGGGGGCATTACTACCCTCCTGGAAATGCCCAATGCCGTACCGGCCGTGGTCAATGTGGATCATTTTTATCAGCAGAGGGAGAATCTTCAGTCCAAGGCCTATATTGATTATGGCATGTGGGCCTTGTGTCTGGGGGATTTGAACCAGAAGGATCTGGAAGCCCTGAACCAGGAAGGGGTAGTAGGCTTCAAGTTCTTCTGGGGATATGCCATCCGCAAGGATAACTATAATCTGATTTATTCCCCGAAGGCGGGGGATGATCAGGTGATTCCCCCTCTGGAGGACGGAGAGGTTTATCGTATTTTCCAGGAGGTTGCCAAGACAGGCAAGGAGCTGGCGATCCATGCGGAAAATGCAAACCTCATCCGAAGTCTTTCCGCCCGGTTAAAAGAGGAGGATTATCCCAATGCCTATGAGGCGCTTTTGGCCCAGCGCCCCATATTGGCGGAATTATCCACCACCTTGCAGGCCATTGCCTTTGCCCGGGAGACAGGCTGTCACCTGCATATTCTCCATGTCACGGCAAAGGCGGTGGTGGAGGCCATCCGGCAAGCCCAGGCCGAGGGGCTTCCGGTGACGGCTGAGACCTGTCCCCATTACCTCTTCCTGACCAATGAACACTATGCAAAAGTAGGTAATATGATGAAATGTTATCCCCCGGTGCGCTATCAGGAGGACCAGGAGGCTCTGTGGCAGGGCTTGCGGGATGGAACCCTGGATCATGTCTGTTCCGATCATGCCCCCCATACCAAAAAGGACAAGGAGGGCTGTCTTGCTGACGTTCCTGCCGGCATGTGCGTGATTGAAAATATGGTTTCCCTGATGGCAACGGCAGTCAATGAGGGGAAGATTACCAAACATCAGCTGGCTGCCTTACTTTCGGAACAGCCGGCCAGGCATTATGGCTTATATCCCCAGAAGGGTTCCCTTCTGGTGGGAACGGATGCGGATATTACCATCGTGGACTTCGAAAAGAAGGGCAGGATCCAGGCAGAAAAGCTCCATTCCGTAAGTAAAGTGACTCCCTTTGACGGGTTCCAGGTAAAGGGCATGCCGGTGGCTACCTTTTTGCGGGGGGTATTGATTGCACAAGAGGGGGAACCTGTGCTGGATCAGCCCATGGGGACCTTCCTTGCCGCAAAATAGGAGAGTACCGGTATGAGAATCTTGGTAATCAATCCCAACAGTGACAGGGCCACTGCAGAAATATTGAAAAAAAAGGCAGAATCCATCCTTCCCCAGGAGGTATCCATCCGGGTGGTCTGTCTGACCCAAACTCCCCTTTTGATCCGTACCTACAGGGATTGTGCCATAGCTGCAGCGGAATTGGTTTCCCTGGTAGAAGAGGAGCAGGAGAGATACGATGCCTTTGTGATCGCCTGTCATTCGGATCCGGGGCTGGAGGCTGCCAGAGAGATCTCCCAAAAACCCGTTTGGGGCATCGGGGAGGCCTCCTTCAAGACTGCTTCCTTTTTTGGCAATCGCATCATGTGTCTGGTGCCCTCTGCCCAGACGGGACAGAGAAAGAATGACTCAGCCAGAAAGTATTTTGTCAATGAAAATTTCTATGGAAATATGGTGTCTGAGGGAGATAACTATGAACAATTGCTGGAGGCAGGAAGAAAGGCCAGGGACAAGGGAGCAGGTGTTCTGGTCCTGGGATGCGCCAATTATTCCGCCTTCGATGGGAGACTGGAGAGAGACTTAGGCATACCGGTATTGGACGGATTGGCCTGCGCCCTGGGCCTGGCCTATGGCTTTCATAGATATCTTCAAGCGAAAAAAAGGCAGGGAGGAGGAGACAGATGATCACGTTGAAAAATGGGGAAGGAATCGTCTGGCCCCGGAAAAAAAGAATTGCCCTGATGGTCACCTTTGACTATGAGCTGGAATTGCTCAGAGAAGCAGTCTACCAAAGGAAGCTGGGATTTGCCGATTGGTCCCGGGGCCAGTATGGGACCAGTGAAGGCTTAGACCGATGTCTGGAGGTCCTGGCCCAGAATCAGGTTACGGGGACCTTCTTTGTCCCCGGTCTGATTGCCCAGCGATATCCGGATGACGTGAAGAAAATAGCCGGCGCAGGCCATGAAATCGCCTACCATGGCTGGGAACCCCAGACCAGCCTGGATCTGCCCAGAGAAGAGGAAGAGGCCAATATGGAAAGAGCCGAGAAGGTCTTTTGGGACTTGCTGGGCAAAAAACCGGTGGGTGCCAGGGGCTGGAGAAATATCACCTATCCCTACACCCCCACCCTTTTACGGGAGCATGGATATGCTTATTCCTCCATGATGAAGGATTGCGATTGGGCCTATGTCTATCCCCAGGAGCCCTCCATTGTGGAATTGCCCACGGAGCATACCCTGGATGACTATACTTATTTTTTCTTCTCCTTCGATAAACCCCAGCACAGAGCCAGTTATCCGGTGGATTATGTATTCGATATCTGGAAGGACACCCTGGATGAACTGGCCTCTGAGAGGGACAAGGTGATGGTCTTAAAGCTGCATCCCCAACTGATTGGCCGAGCCAGCCGGGTCAGACTCTTAGATCAATTTCTGACCTATGCTTCTGATCAGGGAGCCTGGATTGCCACCTGTCAGGAGGTTGCTGCCTATGTGCAGCTGCAGCAGAAAGATCCTTCCAAGGGGGATAAAAGATGAAGGGACATAGCTATCATTGGCCCAAGGGCAAAAGAATTGCCGTCATGGTGGCATTTGATGTGGATGGGGAGCTCTTGTGGCTGCAGAGAAATGAAGACAATCAAAAGCATTTGACCAATCTCTCCCGGGGCAGGTACAGCACAAAGCAGGCAGTGCCAAGAATTTTGCGTATGCTGGAGGAACTGGAGATCCGGGCCACCTTCTTTACTCCGGCCTGGATCGCAGAACAATATCCGGAGGTGGTGGGAGCCATCGCCCAGGCAGGCCATGAGATCGGTTACCACGGCTGGATGCATGAGGCGTATCCGGAGTATGACAAAGAAGTGGAATTGATGGACAAGGTAGATGGGATATTTACCAGGCTGTTAGGCAAGATTCCGGTGGGGAATCGGAGTCCCCTGGGCAATGTCTATGACTTTGACCTGGATCTATGGCTGGAAAGAGGATACATCTATTCCTCCAACTGGAGGGATTCGGATGGCCCCTTCCTGCATGAGAGGGAGGGGAAGAAGATTCCCCTGGTAGAGCTGCCCAAGGATTCCATCTTTGATGATACCTGTTACGATCTCTATACAGAATGTGAGCCGGTAAGGATAAATCTGCGGGGAGGAAGAGAAATCTGCCGGATTTGGAAGGATGAATTCGATGCCCTGGCCAAGGAGGGCCGCATGATGAATCTGGTCCTGCATCCCCAATTCATGGGAAGACCCCATAATCTGCGTCCCTTCCGGGAACTTTTGCAATATATGAAAGAGCAGGGAGCCTGGTTTGCCACCAACGAAGAGGTGGCAAGACATTGTCTGGCGGAGGAGGGAATGGGGCAGACCTCCTGCAGGTGGTAGCTTTTTGTAAAAAAAGGTTGATTTTTGAGCAAAATGCATGTAAAATGGCTGACAAAGCTCAAAGGAGGGTAAAGTGTCTGAACACTCTACCCTCCTTTCTTTGTAGATCTTTCCCGGAGAGGTGTGACAGCATGGAATTGCAATATCTGGAATATTTTATGAAGGTGGTCGAATTACAGCATGTTTCCCATGCGGCAGAGGAGCTTCATATGGCACAGCCTGCCCTCAGCCGCATCATACGGAGAATGGAGGATGAACTGGGCACCGCCCTGTTTGAACGGGTGGGTAAGAATATCCTGGTCAATGAGAATGGGAAGATTGTATACAAGTATGCAGGAATGATCTTTGAAACCTTGAGCAAAATGAGGACAGAGATTGAATACCGGCAAAAGATGGAGCAGCGGGTGGTGAAGCTGGGCTTTAATTCCGCCTCCATACTGATGCCGGGTCTGATGGCCAAATACCATGCCTGCCATCCGGAGGTGACCCTGGAATTTACCGGCCAGTCCTCCAATCATCCGGGAACCATGTTCTTCATTGATTCCTATTTTCGCCCCCAGACCAGAAATGATTTTATTCCTCTTCTGGAAGAAAACTTTTATCTGGCTTATTCCCGGCAGCATCGCTTTGCCCGGCTCAGTGACAGGCAGCTTACCCCGGCGGAATATGCCAAAGAGACCTTTTTGTATTCGAAGGGCTGCCATTCTGCCTATGAGGCCACCAAGGCCTTTGCCAAGCATAATGATTTTGAACCCATGGGGATCATGGAGTGCGTGAGCACAGAAACCATTATGACCTTTTTGGAGTCTGGCATGGGGGTAGCCCTGATTCCCAACATCAGCTGGAATATCAGCAAGCATCCCCACATTGTATATCGCACCATTCCGGGAAGACCCCTGGCTCGGCATCTCTATCTGCAGACCATGCTTCAGCTGGACTCCTTTCCGGTGGGCAATTCCTTCGTGGCTTTTTGTAAGACCTATTTTGAGATGATACAGCAGCTTGTGAAAAAATACAATGTGAAAAAGGAGAGCATTGTGGAATTGGTGGCCCGGTCTGAGATGGGGGGAAGAGAGACCCTCCCATGACGGGAATGATATAACAAAATTGTTATGAAAGCATATATACATAAGTATTGGACTTATGAGGAAAAAACTCATATGATAAAGTCAATTCTTAATTGCAACGGAGCAAGGGACAGGGAATCACTGTCATTGCTCCGTTGTTGTTTGGAAGGTAACCGACCATGCATCAGAGAGGAGACAAGATTATGAAGAGAAAATGGATTTCCAAATTAACGGCATTGGGTTGTGTAACGGCTTTGTCCCTGGGTGCCCTGGGATGTGGCAGTACATCCTCAGACAGCGCCACGGGAACTTCTTCGGCAGCTTCTGCTGCCACTACTTCCTCCGCCGGCAGCGCCGGGGAAGCTGCAAGCACCGGCAGCAGTGATCAGACAGGTGGGGAAGGAAGTCCCGTCTACGGAGGAACCTTGAATGTTGCCGTAGGCTCTGTTACCTCCTTGGATGGACAGTTTGAATCGGCGGATGAGCCCATGACCCGTCATATCTTTGAGCCGGTATTGGAGCTGGATGGAGACTATGGCGTTCAAACCGGTGTATGCTCCTATGAGGTCAGTGAGGATTATCTGACCATTACCCTTACGGTAAGAGAGGGTGTGACCTTCCACAATGGAGATCCGGTGGAGGCCAATGATATCAAGGCCTCTCTGGAACGATGGATTGCCAACAGCAGCAATGGAAGCGATTATGTGGGCAATTATCTGAATGACATAGAGGTGACCGGAGACAGCACTCTGGAGCTTCATTTCAAATCAGTGGCCAGCGCAGCCCTGTCTGCCATGGCTTACAACTACCTGGGAAGCTTTGTCATGCCGGCTGAGATCTGTGAGAAGTATCCCGACAGCGCTGTGTCAGATACGGCGGATTTGATCGGTACCGGTCCTTATAAGTTTGATGAATGGGTGCCGGATAATTACATCCACGTAGTAAGATACGAGGGATATGTGGGAAGCGGCAACGACTGTACCGGTGCGGCAGGGAACAAAAATGCCTATGTGGATGACATTTATTTCTATTTCTCCACGGATTCCGATGCGGAGGTGAACGGTGTTCTCTCCGGAACCTATGACCTGGCAGAGCAGGTGAATTATTCCATCTATATGTCTCAGCAGGAGAATCCGGATGTCAAGTTTGAATTGATTGCCGATGGTGTTCGCCCTGCCATGGTCATGGATAAGAGCGAGGGTTGGACAGCCAATAAGACCTTCCGCCAGGCTGTTCTTGCCTGCATCGACAGCGAGGCAGCTCTCAAGGCCTCCTTTGGCACCGAGGATTTGTATGTATTGGATGGATCCTGGTATTATGAGGAAATGCCTACCGACGAATCCCTTTACAATCAGGCGGATACCGAAAAGGCCAAGGAGCTTTTGGAGGAATGTGGCTACGATGGCAGTGAATTGACCTATATCACCCAGGAGTCCGGTTATTATTACAATACAGCCTATATGGCCTGTGAATCCATGAAGGCTGCCGGAATCAATGTCACCTTGAAGGTGATGGATCAGGCAGAACTTTATACCCTGAGAAAAGATCCCACCCAGTTTGATTTCTTTGCCGTTGGTTTCTCCATGAAGGCTGATCCTACCATGATCGCATTTTTGTCAGACACCTGGCCTGGTCTGTGGGTCAATGAGGAGAAGACAGAGCTTTTGGAGGCCATGGCTGCTACCCTGGATCTGGATGAGAAGAAGGATCTGTGGCAGGATATGACAGATCTGATCTACGATGAGGTTCCTGTCGTTTTGTTTGGCTCCAAGAAGAATTGCACCATGGTGACCAAGAGAACCATGAATGCAACCTATGAGGGCGGCGAACCCTATTATTGGAATATCTGGATCGAAGAGTAAAAAGGAATGGCCTACTCCTTTTCCAAGAGCAATAGAAGTTGAGAGGTGCGTATGTTACGTTACGTTTTAAAGAGATTGGTATCAAGTCTGCCGGTGATCCTTGTGGTCGCGGTGTTCGCCTTCTTTTTAATTCATATGGTTCCCGGCAACCCGGCCGACGTTATGCTGGGAAGCGAGGCGAGCGTAGAAGATGTGGAGGCATTGACGGTAAAAATGGGTTTGGATCAGCCCCTGGCCGTCCAATTCTTTAAGTGGGCAGGAAACTGTCTCAAGGGGGATTTGGGGGACTCTATCTTCTATAACATGCCGGTCACCTCCGTATTGCTCATGAAGGCAGAGCCCACCATCATTATCGTAATCTATGCGATTTTGGTTGCCCTTTTGACCGGGGTTCCCCTGGGAATTCTTTCGGCCATCTATAGGGACAGACTCCCCGACCGTCTGTGTACGGCAGTTTCCATGATAGGGATTTCCCTTCCCGGATTCCTGTTGGGCTTATTAATGATTTTGGCCTTTTCCATGGGAACCGGCTGGTTTCCCTCTGTGGGATATTATACCATCCAGGAGGTGGGCTTTTTCAAATCCGTTTTCTATTATCTCTCCCTGCCGGCCATTACCCTGGGCATTCAAAGGTCGGCCAGCTTTGCCCGGGTGACCCGGTCAGCCATGCTGGAGGTTTTGGACATGGATTACATTCGAACCGCCAAGGCCAAGGGTCTGTCCCAGAAGGCGGTGATCCTGAAACACGGCCTGAAGAATGCCATGGGGCAGATCCTGACCCAGCTGGGCTTTTCCCTGGCTCAGCTGGCAGCCGGAACGGTGGTGATTGAAGCCCTCTTTAATATACCCGGCATGGGGCAGATTGCTTATTATGCCCTGGTCCGCAGGGATTATCCCCTGGTGCAGGGTTATATTCTGATTATTGCAGCAATCTATGTGGTGATCAATTTGTTGGTGGATATCAGCTACAAAATCTTTGATCCAAGAATTGATCTGTCATAGGGGGGATCAGACATGAGCTTAAAAAAAATGAAGAGACATTCCAATCTTGTGGTAGGAATCGTGATTGTTTCTATCCTTTTGCTGGCAGCTATATTTGCTCCCCTGCTGGCTCCCTATGATCCGGCCACCTACAATGTAGTGGATATGCTGCAGGGACCCTCCAAAGCCCATTGGTTTGGCACAGACGGGTATGGCAGGGATCTGCTGAGCCGTGTCCTGTACGGGGCGCGGATCTCCATGACCATTTCCCTAAGTGTAGCCCTCCTGTCCGGCTTCTTCGGCAGTGTCATTGGTTTGATCTCCGGCTATTTCGATAAAATAGAACGGCCTATCATGTGTATTATGGATGGCATGATGGCCATTCCCTCCATGCTGCTGGCCATGGCCATCGTGGCAGCCTTCGGAAATGGCATGCTGAATATGATCATCGCCCTGACCATTGCCGATATTCCCAGAGTTGTGCGAACCGTCAGAGCTACGGTACTTTCCGTGAAGAAGATGGATTATATCGAAGCGGCCCGGGCCATGGGGGCCTCGGATGTCCGGATCCTGGTCAAATATATTTTCCCGGAATGTATCTCCCCCCTGGTGGTCCGTATGACCATGACCATGGCCTTTACGATTCTGGAGGAGGCCTCCCTGACCTTCCTTGGACTGGGGCTGGATCCTGCGACTCCCAGCTGGGGCATCATCTTGAGCGAGGGAAGATCCTATCTGCGCCTGGTTCCCACCTTCATTATTATGCCTGGATTGGTACTGATTGTATCCGTATTTGGCATCAATTCCCTGGGTGACGGACTGCGGGATTATCTGGATCCGAAGCTGAGATCACTGTAGGAGGAGGCAAGAGAGATGGAGGGCAAAGAGAAAGTCCTGGAATTGAAGGATTATAGTATTCGTTTGTATAGGGACAGGAAGCCGATTCCTATCATCGACCATATGAATTTCTCCATTTACCGGGGAGAAATGGTGGGAATCGTAGGGGAGTCAGGCTGTGGCAAGAGCATAACCGCCCAGAGCGTGATGGGTTTGATCCATGGCAAGAAAACGACAGAGGGTCAGATCCTTTTCCGGGGGGAGGATATCTTACAAAAGTCGGAAAAAGAGATGCGGAAGATCCGGGGAAATCAGATCTCCATGATCTTTCAGGAACCCATGACCAGCCTGAATCCCACCTTGACGGTGGGAAACCAATTGATGGAGGTCTTTCAAACCCACAGAAGGATCAGCCGCCGGGAGGCCTTCGATAAGTCCCTGGAGGCCCTGAAGCTGGTGAATATTGCGGAGCCTGAGAAAAGAATCCGAGCCTATCCCCACGAATTATCCGGTGGTATGCGGCAGAGGATTATGATTGCCATGGCCTTGGCTTCCCGACCGGAATTGATGATCGCAGATGAGCCTACCACAGCCCTGGATGTCACCATCCAGGCCCAGATCCTGCAGCTGATGAAGGAATTGCAAGACGAGCTGGGCACCAGCATTATGCTGATTACCCATGATTTGGGAGTGGTGGCGGAGGTATGCAGCCGGGCCATTATCCTGTATTGTGGCCGGGTTGTGGAGGAGACTCCGGTGAAGCTTCTCTTCCAGGATCCTTTGCATCCCTATACCCGGGGTTTGATCAAATCCCTGCCGGAGCTGGGGGTACGCAAGGAACTCTATATGATTCAGGGCAATGTTCCCAATACGGGCAACTATCCCACGGGCTGTCCTTTCCATCCCCGCTGTGAGTTCTGTACGGAACAGTGCTGCTCCGAGGAACCGCCGGAAAAGGTCTTGCCGGATGGGCGTCGTGTAAAATGCTGGCTGCACAGTAAGGAGTGAAGGTTATGGGTGCAAAGGATGGAGAAGTTCTCTTAGAGGTAAAACATCTCAAGAAATATTTCCCCCTGAAGAAGAAAATGGGAGAAGAACAGAAGTATGTCAAGGCAGTGGATGATGTCAGCTTTGTCATCCACAAGGGGGAAGCTCTGGGACTGGTAGGGGAATCCGGCTGCGGCAAATCCACCCTAATCCGGACCATCCTGCAGCTTCTGACCCCGACGGAAGGCTCGGTTCGCTTTTGCGGACAGGAGCTGGTGGGCATGCCGAGAAAAAAGCTGCAGGCGGAAAGAAGAAATATGCAGATGGTATTTCAGGATCCCTTCGCCTCCCTTCCCCCCAAGATGAAGGTGGGACAGATTCTGGAGGAACCCTTGCTGTGCAACGGCTTTCAAAACCATAAGGAGAATCTGGTCAAAATCAAGGAAATGATGGCTCAGGTAGGGCTGTCGGAGGGACATATCCATCGCTATGCCTATGAATTTTCCGGAGGCCAGAGGCAGCGGATTGTCATAGCAAGAGCCCTGGTGCTGAAGCCTAAACTGGTGATCCTGGATGAGCCTGTGTCTGCGCTGGACGTGTCTGTCCGGTCGCAGATTTTGAATTTGTTGGAGCGCTTGCAAAGGGAGATGGGTCTGACCTATCTGTTTATCAGCCATGACCTGTCTGTGGTGGAGCATTTATGCGATTCCGCCATGGTCATGTATCTGGGTCACATTATGGAAAGGGGAAGCCGGGAACAGATCTTTTCCCATCCCGCCCACCCCTATACGGAGGCTCTTTTTTCCGCCATTCCCTCCACGGATGTGGAACATCCCAAGAAAAGAATTATTTTGCAAGGGGAAATTCCCAGCCCTGTGAATCCCCCCCAGGGATGTGTCTTGAAGACCCGATGCAAGTATTGCTCCCAGGCCTGTGATTCCTATCCGGAAGCAAGAGAAGTAGAGGAGGGACATTTTGTCAGCTGCATCTGTCCCCTGGGGAAGGAAGTGACGGCATGAAGCTGGCGATATTTCAGGGAGAGGGCGTGGGAGGGCAGCCCTCGAGAGAAGACTTGATTGCCTGCTGGAGGGAAGAATTGAAGGACCTTCCGGAGGTGGAGACCATACGCTTTTTCAACCGGCAGGCGGAGGAAGACAGCGACGCAGCCTTTGGAGATGCCGATGTGGTGATGGGGACCTTTATTCCCGATGATTTTTTCACGGAGGCCTTTTGCGACAGACATCCCCATCTGAAATATGTATCCTGCGGCAGCCATGGCTATGGGAGGATCGACTTCGATTTGCTGAAAAGGAGAGGGATCTTTTTCATAAATACCGTATACAGTCAGCGAACCATCGCCGAATTTGCCTTTGCCCTGCTGAACGATATCTGTCACGATGTGACCTTGCATAGTAATTTTTATAAAAAGGAGCATTTCGAACCGGAACATTATATTTCCCGCACCAGCTGGATTTTGACCCCCCAGCTGGAGCTTTATCAGAAAAAGATCGGTATCCTGGGTCTGGGAAATATCGGTCTGTGTGTGGCCCAGATTGCCAGGGGCTACGGGATGGAGGTTATGGCTTATTCCAGGAGCAAGAAGGTGGGGAAGGAATATGAAGGAATTGCTCAGGTTTCCCTGGAGGAGCTCCTGGCCCAAAGTGATATCCTCTCTATCCATTGTCCCCTGACGGAGGATACCCGGGGAATGCTGGATGCCAGGGCCTTTGCGCAGATGAAAAAGGGGGTTATTCTGATCAATACAGCCCGGGGAGAAATTATCGATGAGCAGGCCCTGGAAGAGGCCTTACAAAGCGGAAAGGTATATGCAGCCGGTCTGGACGTATTGGCGGGAGAACCTCTGCGCCAGCCCTCTAGATTGATGAAATATCCCAATGTCAAGGTGACGCCCCATGTAGCCTGGGCACCGGCAGACTCCAGGATGCGGGGAGTCCGTGTGGAGGCCCGGCAATTCAAGGATTGGCTGCAGGGAAAGCCGGTTCCTAATCTGGCAGACTAGATAGGAGCCTTTCAGGAGGAAGAATTAGGATGGAAATGATGGAAACGATGGAAAAGCGCTGTAAAAGGGTAACCCCCCCTGCCAACGGACATGCCTCCAATCTGGGGGTGGTAAGGGCAAAAGGGTCCTATCTGTATACAGAAGATCATAGAAAAATATTGGATTTTGCCTCCGGAGTTGCGGTGAATAATTTGGGAAATTGTCATCCCCGGGTGGTGGAGGCCATCAAAAAGCAGCTGGATTCCATGATTCATGTGGGACACAATGTGGTATACAATGAGACCTACGTGGAGCTGGCTGAGAAATTGGTGGAGCTGACGGGCGGGGATACCATGGTATATTTCTCCAATTCCGGGGCTGAGGCCAATGAAGGCGCCATTAAGCTGGCCAAGTATGTTACCCGCAGACCCGCCGTGATCTCCTTTCGCAACAGCTTCCACGGCCGTACCCTGGGCATGGTATCCCTGACCGGATCCAGCGCAGCCTACCGCAAGAATTATGAGCCCTTGCTGCCCTCGGTCTATTGGGCGGATTATGCCAATTGCCACAGGTGTCCCTTTTATCAGAAAAAGGGACAATGCCACAGGGAATGTCTGAAGCAATTCGAAACAATCTTTCAAAAACAGGTGGATCCCTCTATGGTGGCGGCCATTTTCCTGGAGCCCGTTCAGGGAGAGGGGGGATATGTGGTGCCCCCGGTGGAATTCCTCCAGGGCTTGCGGCAGATCTGCGATCAATATGGAATTTTCCTGATCTTTGATGAGGTGCAGACAGGCCTGGGGCGGACCGGCGCCCTCTATGCCAGTCAAAGACTGGGAGTGCGCCCGGATATTTTCACCAGTGCCAAGGCCCTGGGGGGAGGAATTCCTCTCTCCGCGGTGATTGCCCGCAGAGAGATTATGGAGCAATGGCCTGCGGGCGCCCATGGGGGTACCTTTGGAGGCAATCCCCTGGCCTGTGCAGCAGCTCTGGAAACCCTGAAGGTGATAGAGGAAGAGGATTTGCTGACCCATTGCAGGGACATGGGAAGCCTTTTTTTGGAGAAACTCCAGGAGCTGAAGGATAAATACCCCCAGTTTATCGGGGATGTCAGGGGTCTTGGCCTTATGGTGGCTATGGAGCTGGAGCATCCGGATGGCAGTCCGGATGAGAAAATCACCGCCAGAATCAAGGAGGAAGCCCTGAAAAGAGACCTGCTCTTGTTAACCTGTGGCAGCGATCACAACGTTGTGCGTTTTATTGCCCCTTTGACGGTTGCCAGGGAAGAGATAGAGGAGGCTTTGGCAATCCTTGACGGAACTCTGTCTGAGATTGCCCGGGAAACAAGGTGAAGAGGTAGAGAATATGTTGGAAGCAATCATGAATCCCGCCGCCCTTTTGAAGGGAAGTTATACCTTGGGGGAGACAATGCAAAGCGCAGCCCAGTCCCTGGGCTTGTCCAAAATATACAAAATGAACTCGAATGAAAATCCCTACGGAGTGTCTCCCCTGGCTTCCCAGGCCATGGCAGAGGCCGCCTATCGGACCAACCTTTATCCGGATCCCACGGGGAGGGAGCTGCGAGAAAAGCTGGCTGCCTATCTGGGAGAGGGTCTGAAGGCGGACAATATTGTCTTGACAGAGGGAGCCAGTGTGGCCATCAGCCTGTTGGCGGATATGGTTTTGAATCCCGGCGATGAGGTGATCGAGCATTGGCCCACCTACAGCGGCTACCAGCGCCGGATGATGGATACCAGACAGGCAGTGGCAGTGAAGGTGGCGGAGGGGGCAGACCGGTGTCCGGATTTTGATGCCATGTACGAGGCCATCAGCGATAAAACCCGGCTGATTGTCATCTGTAATCCCAATAATCCCACGGGAGTTTTGGCAGATGCAAAGAAACTGTATCCGTTTATCCGGAAGATTCCCCCCCATATCATTGTGATGGTAGATGAGGCCTATATCGATTTTGTGGACGACGAGAAGTATCCCTCTGCCCTGGGCCTGGTGCATGAAATTCCGAATTTGGTGGTATTGCGTACCTTTTCCAAAATATCCGGCCTGGCAGGAGCCAGAATCGGATATGCAGTGGCTTGCCCGGAGATGATTTTCTATTACAACAATCTGGTCAATTTCTTCTGTGCCAGCACGGCAGCTTTGGCGGGAGCCTCGGCAGCCCTGGAGGATACCGCCTTTCGAGAGATGACCCGGGAGAAGAACCGAAAGGGGCGGGAATATTTGCTGGGGGAACTGGAGGCTCTGGGTTTGGATCCCTATCCCAGCCAGGCCAATTTTGTGGCCTGCGATATCAGGGGTCTGGATTCCAATGAGGTGGCGGAATTGCTTCGGAAGAAGGGCATATTGATCCGGGGCAATCTGGGTATTCCCCGCATTACCGTAGGAGATGAGGAAGCAAATCAGGCATGCATAAAGGCAATTCGGGAAATCATGGAGGAACGGGGGCTTTTATAAAGACCAAGACAGGCGAGGAGAGACAGGATGGAAGAGGCAAAGGATTATGATTTTGACAAATGGATGGCGGACTACCGGGTTATTTCCTCGGTGGGCTTAAATGCAGAAGGCGGCCTGGACAGGCTGGCCTATACGGATTATGATTTTGCGGCGAGAACCGAGCTTCTGAACCGGGCCTATGGTCTTCGCCTGCAATGTTATCTGGATGGGGCTGAGAATCTATGGATTAGCAAACCGGGCACAAATCCGGATCTGCCTCCCCTGGTGATCGGTTCCCACCTGGATACGGTTCCCAATGGGGGAAAATACGACGGCGTCTTAGGGGTCATGAGCGGCTTTCAGGTTCTGCGCTATCTGGCAGAGAATAAGATTGACCACGAAAGAAGCATAGAAGTGGTAGCCTTCAGCTGTGAGGAATCCAGCCGCTTTAACCTCTCCACGGTGGGAAGTAAGATTGTATGCGGACAGACTTCCCTGGAAAAGCTGAAACAATATAAGGACGCAGCGGGTCAGACACCGGTGGATTATTTTTCCCGTCTGGCCTATTCCCCGGAATCCCTGACGGAACGCCAGGACCATATGAAGCAGATCTTCGGCTATATTGAATTGCACATCGAGCAAGGGCCCGTATTGGAGGCGGAGGGCCTGGATGTGGGCATTGTGGAATCCATCGCAGCTCCTATCCGCTTAAAGATCACGGTGACGGGAGAAAGTGCCCATTCCGGAGCCTGCCCCATGGGTTTGCGCAAGGATGCCCTGGCAGCGGCAGCCCAGTTGGTTGTGGAGGTGGAGAAGCTGGGACGAGGGGAGGCGGTCAATCAATCGGTGGCCACCGTAGGCAAGATTCAGGTGCCCCATCAGGCCTTGAATGTAGTTCCGGGTGAATGCCAGCTCTATGTGGACATTCGAGGCATTCATTTTGACAGTATGACCAGAATCTACCGGCAGCTGCTGGCAAAGATGAAGGAATTGGAGGAGGAGAGGGGGGTAGAGATCACCCCCACCCTGCTATCCGAGGAGGAACCGGTGGCCATGAACAAGGAGCTGGGGGAGGTGATTGCCCGCAATTGCGACAGGATAGGCCTCAGCTATAAATGGATGCCCAGCGGAGCAGGCCACGATGCCATGAATGTGGCTAAGGTGGCTCCCACAGCTATGATTTTTGTGCCCTGTGTGGGGGGCATCAGCCATAACAAGGAAGAATTGGTATTAGAAAAGGATCTCAGAAACAGCATTCAGATCTTATATGAGGTTGTGATGGATCTGTGTCATTCAGACAAA
>CAVLCU010000004.1:26394-42589 GCA_963661545.1 Lachnospiraceae bacterium
GCATGAACGAACGTTTTCATTTGATTGACCACCCGCTGCTGGAGCATAAGCTCTGCCAGCTGCGGGACCGCAATACCGGAACCAAGGAATTTCGTTTTTTGGTATCAGAGATGACTACCCTCTTATGTTATGAGGCTACCCGGGATATTCCTCTGCAGGAAACCCAGGTAACCACCCCCCTGGGAAGGGCTAACTGCCATGAGATAGAAGGAAAGACCCTGGCTGCCGTTGCCATTCTCCGGTCAGGCCTGGGAATGGTAGACGGAGTCATGACCCTGGTGCCCACGGCCAAGATCGGACATATCGGTATCTATAAGGATGAGACCACCAAGAAGCCGGTGGAATATTATTGTAAAATGCCGACGGATATTTCTTCCCGCCAGGTGCTCCTTCTGGAACCCATGCTGGCAACGGGAGAAACCACCTCTTATGCGGCTCAGATTCTGGAAAATTATCGCTGCCATGATATTAAACTCTTATGTCTGGTGGCTCACCAGGATGCGGTGGAACGAATTCTAAGAGAGCATCCCAAGGTCAATATTTATTGTGCAGCATTGGACGATGAGGTAAATGAACGGGGCTTCCTGGTACCGGGGGTTGGTGATGCCGGGGAGAGAATGTTCGGAACGCATTAGATTGGAGGGTATCCATGGATATGAAATTTTTCCTCCCCACCCATATTTTCTTTGAAAAGGATTGTGTGAAACATCATGGGGAGATTTTCTCTTCTCTGGGGAAAAAGGCCATTCTTGTCACAGGCCGGCATTCTGCCAGGGCCTGCGGCGCCCTGGAGGATGTGACAAAGGTCTTGCAGGAGCGAGGCATTTCCTATGTCATCTGTGACCAGGTAGAGAATAATCCTTCTCTGGAAACGGTGGTGGAGATTGCCCAAAGAGGGCGGGAATTTGGTGCAGATATGGTCATCGGAATCGGAGGGGGCTCTCCTTTGGATGCCAGCAAGGCAGTTTCGATTCTGACGGCAAATCCCGGGATGGATCCCCTGGAGCTTTTCCGGAATCAATTTACCCGCAAATTGCCCATCCTTGCCATACCCACCACCTCGGGAACCGGCAGCGAGGCCACCTGCTATAGTGTATTGCTGCGCCGGGATCTGGAGACAAAGGTCAGCTTTGGCAATGCCCTTACCTATCCGGATTATGCCCTGACGGACTACACCTATACCCGGAATCTGGGTCTGGCAACGAGCCGTTCTACCTGCATGGATGCCTTCACCCATGTCTGCGAGGGCTATCTGGCCAAAAGAAGTACAGCCCTGTCGGATGCTCTGGCTTTGCTGGGAATCGGCCTCTTTGGAGACTGCCTTCCGGAATTGATAAAGGGTGAAATCACGGAGGAAGGCAGAGAAAAGATGAGCCTTCTGTCCCTCCTGGGGGGCATGGTCATCTCCCAGGCCGGTGTGACCTCCCCCCATGGCATGGGTTATTGTTATACCTATTTCAAGGGAATTCCCCATGGAATGGCCAATGGTCTCCTCTTTGGCTCCTACCTTCGTCTGAACGAAGGGGCAGCGGGAGACAAGATCCACCGGGTGGTAAGGGAAATGGGCTTCTCCGATCTGGAGGCATTTCTTACGAAATGGGAGCAGATTCTGGTAGCCTATCCCTCCCTGACGGAGGAAGAGGTGGACCTCTTCACCAGACAGAGTATGCTCCAGTGGGGGAGTTTGGGCAACTCCCCCACAGAGATGACAGAAGAAGTGGTGAGGCAGCTGTGGAAACAGCAGCAAGGTTTAGCCCTCAATCCAGGATCACATCCGGCACATAGGTAATCCCGTGGCCAAAAGAGCCCTCCATCCTGCATACATTCGCAGAAAATAAGGCAGCCTGATCCAGTGCATGGCAAATGGCCTGCTCCTCTTCGGCAGGGGATGCATTTTTTTCTTTTGTTTTCTTCCACTCTGCGAAGTGAAGCAAAAATGTGGTCAAAAAAGAATCCCCTGCTCCCATTGTATCCACTGCCTCTACCATATGTGCAGGTCGGTGATATGTTTTTTTGCCATCGCAGAACCAGGCGCCTTCGTTTCCCCTGGTTGCAAGTACATATTTTGCGCCATATTCCAGCGTTTTTGCGATCCGAGTCTCCATCTGTTTCAGAGAAACCTCTGCACAGGACAGAATGCCATAGGTAATATTGGGACAAATATAGGAAAAAAATTCCTCACTGTAGGTAGTCCCAAAATCCATCGCAATGGGAAGACCCAATGCAGCGATGATTTCCAGATTCTGCTCCATATTGGCGTAGAGGCTGGTATGCACAAGATCAAACCCGCTGATATAATCCAGATCCTTCTGATTCAGGATCAGGGGTCTTTCCCAGACGCCATGTTCATTTGCGCCTGCAAAAACTCGCTCTCCATCTATGATCCTTACGGCAGGAAGGGGTGTTTCCCCGTGAAAAACCCGGCAACGATCCAGATTGATTCCCAGTTCCTTTGCTGTTCGAATCAAATGGCGACCTGCAAAATCATCGCCGAGAATTCCCATATAGGCAGCATCTGCCTTCTGCATTGCTGCATATACAGAAAAATTATAAGCACATCCGCCCGGGTAGATGGTGTTAGTATGCAGATAATAATCTGCTACATTATCTCCAAGTCCTAATACGTGTAAACTCATACGCACCTCTAAACAGATAAAATCCTGTTTTTTACATAACTTTTCATTGCTTCCCGCGAAGTATAGATCGATGAAAAATAACTTTCGCCACTGTCTTCGGCCAGCATCCGCTGAAGAATCTGATCGTAAAATGCCGTATCATAAGGGCAGCCGTCATCAATCATTCCCACGCCAAGCTTTACTGCTTTTTGAAAGTCCTGTGTGGATACATTGTGACAGCCATTCAGAACCATTGGTATTTTCAGTTCCCCTTGTAAGTCTTTTAGCAGTTTAAAATCGAGACTTGCCCGATTCTGCCTGTACCAATGTCTGGTATGACTAAACCTAGAATCATATCCATCTAATTTTACCATTGCCGGTACGATCACCGATTTTACTGCTATCTTTTCCGACAGTTCTATTATTTTTTCTCTACTTAGGCTTCTGCCTTCTGCGTGTATCTCACCTTGATACTCTTGGGCAATTCTCACTGCCTCATCCATGCTTTTGAAATATGCATCCATATTGTCCGCATCCGGGGCATAAGTGACAGAAGGAAATCCACATGCGAATGCAGTTTTTACCTGATCTGTTGTCTGGCATCTGTCATATAAAAAGCTGACCGGGGACTTGCTTTTTTCAGCCAGGAGGCTGGCTATTTTCGCATATACCTCGGGTGACATATAGAAGGTCATATCATGGGGAAGCATCACAACAACCGGCTGCGAGACTTCATCCGCTGCTTCAAGAGCAAGAGAGATTCCCTCATAATTAAAACTTTCAAAACAAAAGACAGCATGACCTTTCTCATGGGCTTTTCCCATGATCTCTGAAACGGAAGTCAGCATCTTCTATCATCCTCATTCTCTTTTAGTACTCTCTGTCATCCACCTCAATGCCATTGATGTAACGCATGGCTTCCCGGATCACTGCCTCGTAGTTTCCATGAACTCCGGATACATGATGAATATAGGGGCCCTTTACCAGTTTGCGTTCCAGTTTTGGCCAGTCTTTCGCCTCGATATAGACATAGGTACCACAGGTTTCCGGACCTTCACATCCGGTAACCTCTTCTACCAGAAATACATAGTCTCCTGTATTGTAAGCCAGACGACCAATGGTAATATCTCCCCCCTTGATCTCAAACTGTCCATAACCCTCATCCACCAGCTTGGCCTGTGCGCCTTCTTTTCTCAGAGACTGTGGGAAGGGGCCACAATGCCATAAGAGTTCGGAGTTGTCATTGAGGGGATTGCGAATGGTCAGATCTGCAAGGAAGGTGGGGGTTTCCCCTCTGGATGCGGCTGCCATAATGACGGAGGAGATGGCTCCCAGAACATCTGTCTCACATCCCAGGATAATTCCTTCTTCCGAGAGATCACCTACGGCATAGCAAGGCCATACCTTAAATTCGTCTACGATGACCTTCCAGCACTCCGTGGCAAAAGCAGTACATCCCCGGCTTTCTTTCAGTTCCTTTACCGCAAGCTCCAGGGCAGCCGTATTTCTTACCACGTCTTCAAAGGCCTGGGAGCAGTCGATCTGGCTCTCGATCCGGGCTGCCTCACGATCAACATCCTCTGCTCTGTTGGCAAGAATGTCTTTCATCCTTGCGAGAATGTCAGTTCCCTCGATGGGCTCCACTTCGATCCCAAAGCGCTCCATCAGTTCGCCCTCATTGTACATTACACTGAGGAAGGGCTCCGGGCGCATACCGATCTGTCCGATACGGATATGATAAAAGGCTTTTACGATGGAAGCAACTCGGATAAACTGATCCAGTCCCTCTTCCAGAACCGGGCTGTCGCTCCAGCAGTTCTCAATATAGGTAAATGGCAGACCTCTTCTTCTGAGGACATTTCCTATTGTAAATAAACCACACTGGAAGTCAAGGGGGCGCCACTGATGTCCCTTGGGGGGCATTCCATCTCTCGGCGCCCATACCAGAAAGGGCTTTTGTACCATCTTTCCCACAATCCCCACAACCTCTTCACATCCAAAGTTGCAGCTAGGCATAAACACACAGTCAACCTCCTGATCCAGGAAATAACGGCCCACCTTTTTGGCATCCTCATTGGCATAAAGAAGGCCTTCTTCATTGACCCATTCAATATCTACGATTTCTACATCATGCATTTTACCGAGAATGGCATAGATTCTCTTCTTCAGAAGATCTCGGATCTCCCATGCCGGTTCATTGGGCGGGCCTCCCCCATTTCTTCTTGTGGGTGCATAGCCAATCTTAATTTTGTAAGCAGACTCTCTTGACATCTTTATCCCTCCTATTATTCCTTGGCCTTTTTCATCTTATAATTTCTTGTATGAATGTCATAACCAATCGCGGCTACCAGTACAATACCTTTGACAATGTACTGAATATACTGATTCCAGCCCGCTAACTGCATGCCATTTTCTATGATTGCCAGAATGAATACACCGACAACCAATCCCCACATCTTTCCTTCCCCACTGTTGAAAGAAATTCCTCCCAGAATGGTTGCAATCATACCGGTCATCTCAAGCCCTGGGCCGATCGCGGAGTTCATGGTTCCCTGCTTGGAAATCAGCACAAATGCCGCAAGTGCCATGAACATACTGCAAAATGCGAAGGTGGAGATTCTCATAAATTTCACATTGATTCCGGCCAGTCTGGAGGCTTCCGGATTCCCCCCCATAGCTTTTACAAATCTTCCATAATAGGTGAAATTGTATACAATACTGGCAACAGCGACACAGGCTATGGCAAGCCATACATCAATATGGACATGCAGGAAGGTTCCCTTGGTCAGCATGCGGAAGGAATCCGGCATATTCGAATAGGCATTTCCTTTTGACATTAAGAAGGAAATACCCTGAAAAATAGTGGTTGTTGCTAAGGTAACCACCATGGGATCGATCTTCAGTACAACAGCAATCGTACCATTCAGCGCTCCAAAGCAGAAGCCCATAAGGATGCTTAAAATCACAACCAGTATGGGATTCATCTTATACACAGACATCATCATAGATGCAAATACACCTATGGCGGAAATCTGATATCCCACAGACAGATCCAGGGTACCGCTCATCATCACAAAGGTCAGACCTACTGCAATAATCAGAATATGCGTATTTTGCACAATCAGATTACGAATGTTCTGCAAAGACAGAAAGGAAGGCGATACAATTGCAAAGAAAATAACAAGCAGGAATCCAACAATCAGGAGTGTATATTCCTGTAAAAATGCTTTCATGTCGAACGGAACACTTTTTTGTTTCACCCTATTTCTCCTCCATTTCCAATCCTGAAGCCATGGTGAGAACCGCCTGCTGGGAATATTCCTCTTTGGACAATTGGCCCTTGATCTTTCCTTCATACATCACAAGGATCCTGTCGCTCATTCCCAATAACTCTTCCATGTCTGAGGTTATCATAAGAATAGATTTCCCTTCGTTTACCAGTTCTGCCATCAGGTTGTAGATCTCCTGTTTTGCTCCCACGTCAATCCCTCTGGTTGGTTCATCAAATAGGATGATCTCGCATTCTGCTGCAAGGATTCTTGCCAGTACTACTTTCTGTTGATTTCCTCCTGAAAGATTTCCCACTGCTTCATTGAGATTCGGCGTTTTTACCCGAAGACGTTTGGCATAGGCTTTAGCAATTTCTCTTTCTTTTCTTCGATTGACAAAACCGAATCTGGAAATACGGCGCAGACATGACAAGGTAATATTCGTCTTAACTGCTCGTCCCAAAAGACATCCGTGCAGTTTTCGATCCTCCGGAACCATTCCGATTCCGTGCAGGATGCCCTGATAGGGCGACTTCGCAGAAATCGCAGTACCATGAAGATACACTTTGCCCGCCTCTTTTTTATCCGCTCCGGCAATGACTCTGGCCATCTCCGTTCTTCCGGCTCCTACCAGTCCGGCAAATCCCAGGATTTCCCCCTTGTGTAACTCAAAGGAAATATCGCTGTCACCGTTTCCGCAAAGCCCCTCCACCTTCAGCACAACCTCTTGGGATGGGGGATTGTGTGTCGGAAAATTTTCCTTTAATTCCCGGCCTACCATCAGGCTGATCAGTTCCTTGCGAGTTGTTTTTTTTACATCCACTGTATCAATGTAACAGCCATCTCTCATAACGGTTACCTTGTCAGCCAGTGCAAAGATCTCATCCATACGATGACTGATATAGACAATGGCTACGCCGCGTTTTCGAAGCTGATTGACTACTAAAAAGAGCTTTTCGGCTTCAGCAGAAGAAAGAGGTCCTGTGGGCTCATCCAGAATCAGCATTTTTACATTCTTGGTAATGGCCTTGGCAATTTCAACAAGCTGTTTTTTGGATACAGGCAGGGTATATACCTCTGTCTTGGGATCAATGTCGATATCAAATAAATCAAAAGCTTCTTTTGCCTTGGCTCTCATATACTTGTAATCGACGGTTCTTCCCCTCTTCTCACCCAGAGAAATATTTTCAGCCACAGACAGGCAATCCACAAGATTGAGTTCCTGATAGACGACTTCAATTCCATGCTCCTTGGAAAGCATGGGAGTCATATGGCTGTGTACGGAACCGTCCTCCAGGGTAATTGTCCCGGAATCCGGGACAATTGCACCTGCAATCGTTTTAATTAAGGTTGATTTACCTGCTCCGTTTTCTCCCAGAAGAGCGTGCACTTCCCCAGCTTTGAATTCAATGGAGAGTTTATTTAAAGCCACCACGCCCCCATATGTTTTCGTGATGTTCTTTAAAGAAATAACAGTATCACCCATAGCTTATGATTCTCCTTTGAATGCAGAAGATGCCGGAAGTTCATCCTGATATTTCACCTCAACCAGTTCTTTTCCCTCTTCCTCATACATCATGTATCCTACATACTCCCAGATCTCCGCTTCTACTTCTTCCCCTGCCAGCATCTTCGGGGCAATGTCCACGCAGGTAGCTCCGATATCTCCGCTGGTCACAACCCCTCTTACCAGAGATTTATTTTCCAGAGCACTTGTCATGCGTTCTATGTTGGTATCTGTAATATCTGCACCAAATACAGCCAGTCCGCTGAGATCTGTTTGGATTGTTCCGGCATCCTGGGCAGACATTAATTTTTCACTGGCGCCGGAAGCTGCATCTCCGCCATAACACATAATTGCTTTGATATCTGTATTTTCCCCGCCATTCTGAGTGAAAATAACATCCAGTGCTTTCTGGGCATCCATGTTTGTGGAAATATTTCTGTTGGAATACTCAACCAGCTTTACTCTTTCATCATAAAAGGGATTTAACTGTGCATATCCCCTTTCATCCAGGATCAGTCCCCCTGTCGGCTCTTCCACCGGAACTTCTTTACCGTCTTCCCCAAGATAAGTAACCGGCTCTCCCTCTGTATGAAGATAAGTAGCCGTATCCAGGTCGATCTGTCTGAGATATTTTTCTGCAATGATCTTCATACCTGCACATCGATAGATCATATCCGGAATCGAACTCATTTCCAGAGCCAGTACTTTTATTTCTCCGGGGCCTGCATCAGGATATACGGAATCCAGCCATCTGGAAACCATCGGCGCTGCCATGCAGCCCATATAGAACTCATCGCATCCAACAAAGACGCTGGCAGTTCCCTCACCGGTATAGGTATGGCTGACTAATGTCAGGATTCCCGCATCGGTTGCTGCCTGCACATAATCTGCATATACCGGGCCATCTCCGGCAGGAAGAATATACATAAAATCTACTTTCTGCGTTGTAAAATTCTCAACCTGCTTCAGGCCGGTCTGAACATTGTTTCCTGCGTCAGAGATTTGCACGGTTGCACCTTCCGCTTCCAGTCCGGCTTTGATCTGATCACCCAAGGTCACAAAATACTCATCCGATCCCATGGGGATACACACTGCGGCTGTTAAGGATCCCTTTGCTTTTTCCCCTGTACCATCCCCCGAAGCGGCACATCCCGTTAACAAGCCTGCTGACATGCTTGCGGCCAATGCAAATGCCAAAATTTTTTTCATCCTACCTTCTCCTTTTTCCCATACCTGATCTCTTTATTCCATACTCAAGATTACCTTGTAGGCTTCTCTTTTCCTGACCAGTTCAAATCCTTCTGCTGCTTTTTCCAAGGGCAAGACATGGCTGTAAAAATCTTTCAGATGGATCTTTCCTGCTTTCACCAGCTTGCATACTTCATCATGAGAACGATATTCTCCGTAGGGTCTGTTCAGCATATGCAGACAAGTGTTATTGGGCAGGTCAAGCAGGCTGATTTTTGCCTGTTCATCGCTGAGAACACCGTACATGCAGATCTTTCCGCCGGGTTTCAGCATAGGTCCATTTTCCCGGATCACCTGGGAACCACCAACTGCATCCACGATCATGTCAAATTTGTGAGTGCCAACCACCTCTGCAAGATCCTTTTTCTTTGTATTCACAATGACATCCACATGTGCCTTTTCCTGCAGGATTGCCAGTCTGTCATCGTGATGCCCCCCACATACGATGTATTTGGCGCCCAGGATCTTCGCCATGCTGGAAAGGCCGAATGCCACCGGTCCGTCACCTAGTATCAGCATCTCTTTACCTTCCGACATTCCAAAGTTCTTCATTGCGCTGTAATTTTCTTTTACCGTCAGCAGGACTGCTGCATCCACGTAAGACATGCCTTCCGGAATAAAATTCGTCGGGCAATCCTCCAAGGTCTCCAGTTCCAGCTCCGGCGGGATCTCAACTCCGTCTCTTTCCATGGCCCAGACATCATAGGCGATGGCATACTCCGTCATCTCTGTCCATGTAGAATGATAGGGGGTTCCCTCTTCCAGCCTTCCCAAGGGATTCACAACCCGATCCCCTTTTTTGAATTTTGTTACTTTACTGCCGACTTCTACAACTTCTCCCACACTTTCATGCCCCAGCAATGCGGGATATTCCACCTGAAATCCCCCAAACTGATTCTTGATTAGCTTCATATCGGTGCTGTTGCAGATACCGCAGGCCTTGATTTTCACCAGGCATTCGTATTCTCCGTAATGCGGGATCGGGATTTCCACAATACGGATGTTTCCCTTCTGATCTGTTGCGACTGCTTTCATCATTCTTCCCCTTACACTTCTATGAAAATCTGATCTTTCTCATCCAAAACGGCATAATTCATGTCATTCACATAGGTTCTTTCCGGAAGAAGGATCAGGATGTTTCCTTTTTCCGCGTGAAAGAGGAACTGTGAACCATGCAGTACTCCCGGATTATACCTGACCAGTGTTCCCTTGGGTACAATAAAGGCTTCCAATCCATCGGTCGGAAAATCCCCCAGGGAACAACCGGCAAAGATGATACAGTCTGTATCCAAGGGCAGGATCCCTTCGCAGGTATGTTTGTGATACTCAATCATTTGGATCACTGCATCTGTCTTCTCCAGACAGGCCATGCCAAAGGAAGCAACCGAACCGGTTCCCAGATTCATGGTAAGCACGTCCGGCCAGAATTCTGATTTGCTCCCCGGATCTATTCCGAATCCAAATCCGCTCTTGTCAAACAGATTCTGGAAATCCCCATACTTTCTGAAATTCTCTCTTGTTAATGGTTTTGCCTTGATTTTTTTCATTTTCTTACTCCATATTTGCATGATTGGAGCCGATGGTCTCCTGAGAAGCCCCTTTTCTTCTGGCAAGATACTCTACGAAACAGTCCCCAAGGGGAACGATTGCCTGCTCAAAACGGTTATCTACCACCCATGTTTGCTGAAGACTGCCTTCCTCAGAGCAGGGATCCATCTCCAGAATAATATCTGCAAGCTTTCCCATGGAAGAATCTGCCCTTCCGGTGATCAGAGCAATTCTGGCTCCGCGCTTTTTCGCCTGCTCTACGAAGAGTAGAACGGACTGGGTCTCCCCTGAGCAGGAAGCCGCGATCAAGAGATCCCCTTCTGCAATACTTGGTGTGCAAACCTCTCCGGTTGCATATACGGTAATTCCGATCTGCATCATGGCCATTGCAATGGCCTTTGTCATAAGAAAAGATCTTCCTGCTCCTGTGAAGAAGACTCGCTTCGCTTCTTCGACTGCCTTAACGGTTTCCTCGATCCTCTTTTCCTCCAAGCTTTGAAGCGCAGCCTGGATGCCTCTTGCCGATTCTCTTCTGTATTCCTTGGTGTTCATTTCCTCGCTCCCTTCCTTCCTATTGATCCAGTGCAGCTCGTAAGGCTTTTGCTGTCGCAACTCTGTCCCCTTTTCCTGTCAGTGCCGATCCAACAATCACGATATCCGGTTGATAGGGAAGGACGCTGTCTACATTGTTGGGATTGACCCCTCCTGCAACAGACAGTTTTGCTTTCTTTACTAACATGCTTGCAAATTTAAGATCCTCAAAGGGGGTCTGGCTTGCCTGCAGATCCGCCGGAGTATGGATGCTGATATAATCAACTCCCATCTCATCCAGCTCGCGGATTCTTTCCATGAAATTCTTAACCCCCAGCATATCCACAACGACCTTGATGCCACATTCTTTTCCCGCCTTCACGCAGCCCTTAATGGTCTCATCCTCGGTTACGGCAAGAACCGTTACATAGGCAGCCCCGATTTCATGGGCTCTCATGGCGAAATAGTAACCGCCATCTGCAATTTTTAAGTCTGCCAGATATTCCGGTCCGGGAAATTCTTTTTTCAGAGTTTCCAGAACAGGGAGACCATACTCGTTTACGATTGCTCCAATCTCCACAATGTCCACATAGGGAGCAAGGTCTTTTAGAATGGCTCTCAGCTCGTCCATTGTGCCAAAATCCAGTGCAACTTGTAACTTCATTTCAAAACCTCCGAAACCTTTTTTTCTCTCGATACTTGATAGGCTATGTTGTGACTGTTATTATATAACGTTATAATACAAATTGCAATACGTTTTGTAAAAATTTTTAAGAAAACTATTGATTTTTAAATCTTTTTGGTCATAATATATGATAACATCATATCAAGTAATAGGAGTTGTTATATCATGAACAGAGGAGAAAATGCATTCTTATATATGCAGGTAGCAGAAAAGATCCGCACCGAAATCAAAGAGGAAAATTATCCGTCAGGGCTTCGCATCCCTTCGGAATTTGAACTTAGCTCGGAATATAAGGTAAGCCG
Organism: Lachnospiraceae bacterium; assembly: GCA_963661545.1. Classification (GTDB taxonomy): domain Bacteria; phylum Bacillota; class Clostridia; order Lachnospirales; family Lachnospiraceae; genus Scatomonas. The sequence continues at coordinate 38,100 of CAVLCU010000004.1, forward strand.
GATTACCATTCGTAAAGCCACAGATACTTTAGTAAAGCAAGGGGTTCTGGTGCGTATTCAGGGCAAAGGCACTTTTGTAGCCCAACACTCTCATGATATCCATCGGGATTATCCCTACCTGGACTTTGCCTCATCTTGTCATCTTTCCGGAAGAAAACCGTCCACTCAACTGTTAAGCTATTCTCTTGTTTCAGCGTCGAGAAAGCAGGCTGCTTTTTTTCGGCTCAAGGAAAATGATCCCTTGATCCGCTTGTTTCAGCTCCGCATCGCTGATCGGATACCGGTGATATTAGAAACTAATTTTTTTCCGGCTTCTTTTTCTTTTTTAGCCAGTGAACCCTTGCAGGATTCGTTGAACCGGATTCTGATCGATCATGGCTGGTGTCCTGCACACGGAAAAATCCAGACTTCGATTTGTTTTCTAAACGAAGAGGAAGCTGAGCTTCTTCAGGTTCCTGTGAACACGGCAGCCCTTTATGTATATCATGAAATTATGGATGAAAATCATATTCCCTTTCTGATTTCCAAGCAAATCATCCGTTCAGACCAGTATCGACTCGTTCAAAAACACTGAGTGGGCAAAAAAGGAGAGCCCTATCGGCTCTCCCTCGTAAATCCTTTGTTTAATTTTTAGCAGTAATCGCCGGGTCGATCTCCATCACCTCGATCCATTCTCCATCCGGCCCGGTGAATTCTGTCATACGATAGCCTGGTGCGGGAGAAAAGGGATCCGCGTCAGGCTTGTATCCTCTTTCCTCCAGAAGTGCTGTTGTTTTAGCAAGAGACTTCACTTCAAATCCCAGCAGATGCCCGGACTGGACTGTGCTCTTGTCTTCCATGCCTGAAACCAGCTCAATCATGGGCCAGTCAACCATGGGTTCCTTGCCCTGCTCAATCATGAAGGTTTTGCGGATCTTTCCATCTTCTTCCGAATAACTTCTTTCCACTGTCAGACCAAGGATGTCTCGGTAAAAAGCAATGGATCTGTCCATGTCCTTCACATAAAGTACCGCATAAGAAAATCTCATGATAAACCCTCCTGTCGTTTCGACTGATATTTGATACCCCATATATAATACAATGTATACCTTTTGTCAATACATCAAATAACATTTATTGCCAAATTTATTTTATCTCTGCTTGACAATTGTTCTTTTTCCTGAATATAATAGGGTTACAGTGTCAGTCGCCATGGACGTTTACCCAGAAAAGGTATTACCTTTACAGAGAGGGAGAATAGTATATGTCAACACAGTTAGAGTCAACCAATGCGGTACCCCTTTATCGTCAGCTCTCCAAGCTAATCCGAACCAGTGTAGAAAGTGGCGAATATCCTAAGGGATCTCAGATTCCTACGGAATCTGCCCTAAGCGAAAAATACGGGGTCAGCCGCATTACTGTCAGAAAAGCACTGGATGAGCTTACGGAAGAAGGCCTTTTATCACGGAAACAGGGAAAAGGTACTTTTGTCTCCTCCACGGTTTCGGTTCATACCAATTATCCCTTCATGTCATTTGATGAGTCATGCCGGCGGGCCGGAAAAGTTCCTTTGTCTGTTCTTTTAAGTTACTCCATGGAACATGCTTCCCGAAAAACGGCTGCTTTTTTCGGGATAGAAGAAGATGCTATGGTCATAAAGATCTGTCGATTGCGTTCGGCAGACAAGGATCCGGTCATTCTTGAGACCGATTATTTTCCGGCCTCGTTTGATTTTCTGTCATCAGAACCCTTAAATGAATCAACCAACTTCATTTTAAATAAGCATAATATTTTTCCCACCCATGGAGAAGCTGTCATCAGCATAAAACAGGCGAATGCTTCCGAAGCTGAATTGTTGAAGGTTTCTGAAGACACTTCCCTTCTCTCTATTTACAGTGAGATATCAGACCAGAACGATGTCCATATCAGCATCTCCAAACAACTCATTCTGTCTGACCTGTATTCGGTCACATTAACCTTCTGATCTACAAGGGGTCTACATTTTAACCAATGTAAACCCCTTATTTTTTATTATATAATGTATTGACAATCGTATTATAATGTATTATATTGAAATTGGATCAATGATAGGCCGATGCTGCTATGCTGTGTTGTAAGTTTGGTAAAGGATGGAAAAAGAAAATGAAAAAAATTCGTGCTATTTCTTTTGGCATTGGCACCATGGGAAAAATGGCTGCAAGAATGATGTTGGAAAAGGGTCTTGATATTGTAGCCGCAGTGGATCTTTTCTCTCATATTGGGGAAGATTTCGGCGATGTTCTGGAACTGGATCATAAGATGAACCTTGTGGTAAGTAACGATCTGGATGCTGTCCTTTCTTCTACCCAGGCGGATGTTGCTGTTGTGTGTGCCAGAAGTTATGTAAAAGACATGCTCCCTATTCTCGAAAAATTTGCCTTACACGGGGTCAATGTTGTCACTCTTGCCGAGGAATTACTATTCCCCTGGCGCCGCTTTCCTGAGGAAGCCAAGGAGCTGGATACGATATGCAAGGAAAACCATGCAACCATTACTTCCTGCGGTATTCAGGATGTGATCTGGCTTAACCTGCTTTCTGTTATGAGCGGCGGATGTTACAAAATCCATTCTGTGCTGGGACAGGCAACCTCTAATGTGGATGCCTATGGTCCTTCCGCTGTGGAAGCCATCGGTGTCGGTCAGACCGAAGAGCAGTTCCGTGCCCGTACCAAAACGCAGAAATTTGACTACAGTTGGTTCGGCATTACTCTGGAATGCATCATTTCCAGGATGGGGCTGACCTTCCAGGATTGGAAAGAATGGGTAGATCCGGTTCTTGCCGAGAAAGATACGCCTTCTCAAAGTTTAGGACGTACGATCGCTTCGGGATTGGTAATCGGGTGGAATCAGATTACGGAGATAGAGACCCAAGAGGGTATTACCTTCCGTTCTGAGTTCATTTCCAAAATCTGTGTGGATGGGGAAACAGAAAATGCCTGCTGGCATCTGGAAGGGATTCCTTCCATGGATATTGTGATTCCGGTTCTTCCGGGTCCGGAGATCATTAATACTTCTCTCTTGAACAGAATCCCTGATGTTATGAACCATGCACCGGGATTCTACACGCTGGATCAGCTTCCCTGCCCGGTATACCGTGCCAAAGATTTAACCACTTATCTTGCAGATTAGAGGAGGGATTCCCATGAAGATAACCATTATTGGAAGTGGTGCTCAGGGTACAGGCCTTGCCGGACTTCTTTCCATGGAACCGGATATTGAGGCCTTAACCATTGCTGATTACAGCCAGGCTGCACTTGACAAGGCAAAAGAACTGATCGAAACCCTGGGGGATCGTATGCTTACCAAAGACATTCGATACAAAACGGTTAACGCAGGTGATGTAGAGGATGTAGCTCGTGTCATCAAGGGTTCGGACATTTGCTTTCATGCAATCCTTCCAAGATTCAATCTTCCCATCATGCGAGCCTGCCTGAAAGAAAAGGTTCATTATCTGGATCTGATCGCTCTTCCCTGCGAAGGACCCGGTATGGCAAAGGAAGAAACCATCGGTGCTCAGTTTGCCTATCAGGATGAATTCCGTGAGGCTGGTTTGATTGCCATTCCCAGCGTAGGAATATCTCCTGGCTGGACCCTCTTTGCTGCTGCCAGTATGATCGATGAGGTCGATGAGGTCAAGGAGGTTGTGATCCGCTGGAGCGATTATTTGGATACGAAAGAGTTTACCAGTTCCATCAATCCGGGATTCATGCTCAGCGAATGGCTTGGAGCACCTTATCCAAGCGCATGGAAAGACCATGCTATCATTGCAGAAGATCTTCTGGAAAGCGAAGAGGAGTTTGAATTCCCTGCTCCCATCGGAAAAAGAAAAATTTATACCTGTACTTCTCAGCCGGACATCATGATGATTCCTTCCTTTTCCCCTAAGGAAATCCCTTACTGTGTAGAAAAGGGAGGGGTCAATCTCGGCAATATGGGGCCGAAAGACATTTGGTTAAAAGCGGTCCAGAAAGCGGTTTCTGCACAGGGTGACTCGGTGGATACGATCCATATGCTGGATGAATTTGGAAAAACGATGATTCCGCCGCTGGAACAGGATCGGCTGTTTCAAGAAGGAAAGATAAAGGATCATGCGACCTGTTTCTCGGTTGAAGTGAATGGTTATAAGAATGGCCATTTTATCCGCCACATTCAGTACAACAACTGTACAAAGGAAACCGCTCTGAAACATCTTCCATGGGGAACTCCTGCTGTATATGACACCGTAGGAGGACTTCCCATTATTCTGATTCTCATGATTGGAAGAGGTCAGCTAACTCAGCGGGGCGTATTCAGTGCAGGTCAGCTCAACATGAGAACAGAGATTCAGAAAGCATTGATCGAGAGAGATCAGGATATTACAGAAAAGATCATTCGTCCCTGCATGTCCTAGCACATGGTTTGCAAAATAAGGGGTCTTCCGTAGCACGGAACAATCCGTGTAACCAAAGGTTTGGGTGTTTTGACACCCAAAC
>CAVLCU010000005.1:0-41730 GCA_963661545.1 Lachnospiraceae bacterium
GTCTATAACATGGTGGATCTGATGTTTGTAGGGCAGCTGGTGGGGAAGGAAGCATCGGCAGCCGTGGGATCCACCAGCCTCTTTATTGCCTGTGTGGTCAGCTTTTTCAACGGCATTGGCATAGGAGTGGGGGTGGTGGTGGCTCATTATTACGGAGCCAAAGAAGAGAAGAAGGTGAGTCAGACGATTCATACGGCGGCCTGGCTTACCCTGGTGGGGGTTGTCCTGGTGGCAGTCATCTTCTGGTTTGCCACTCCCGGGCTTCTGTCCTGGATGCATGTCAACGGGCAGGTGGAGGCCATGGCGCAGGCTTATATGCGAACCTATTTTCTGGGGATTTTTACGGTTATCAGCTATAATGTCAGTGCCGGTATTCTGCGGGCTCTGGGAGATTCCCGGCATCCCATGATCTATCAGCTGCTTGGCTGCGGAGCCAATATCCTGCTGGATGCCCTTTTGATCGGAACCTTTCAAATGGGGGTGGTGGGAGCTGCCCTGGCCACGGTACTTTCTCAGCTGCTGGCTGCCCTGTGCTCCATAGGCCGTCTTTGGCGTCTGCCGGAGAATTATCGGCTTCGTCCCAACCGGATCAGGCTGCAGCCTGCCATTGCCGGGCGGATTCTCAAGATCGGCATTCCGGCTGCCATCCAGTCCATGCTGATCTCCTTTGCCAATCTCATGCTGCAGTCCCAGATTAATCTTCTGGGGGTTAATAGCATGGCTGCCTATGCAGCTTATACCAAGGTGGAGGGCATGCTTTACTATCCCCAATGGGCGGTGGGGCAGGCCAATACCATGTATGTGGGGCAGAATATAGGTGCAGGACAGGTCAAGAGGGCGGAAGAGAGTACCCGAATCGCCCTCTTGATGGATATAGGGCTGATGATAGGGGTGGGCGCTTTGGCAGTGGTCCTGGCTCCCTGGCTCTTTCGGCTCTTTACCACCGACCCGGATGTGGTAGCATTGGCAGTCAAGACAGGAAGGACCACCTATTGGCTCTATTTTCTCTATGGCTTCGTGGAGGTTCTGGCAGGCGCTCTTCGGGGGGCAGGGGAAAGCTTTGGCCCCATGCTGATCACCATTGTAAATATGTGCGGGGTTCGCCTGCTTGTTCTGCGGATTCTTATGGCCTATGTGCATACCCTGAATCAGGTAGCCCTGGTCTTCCCCATCACCTGGGTCACCACAGGGCTGAGTATGGTCTTGTATTATAAGTTTGGCCGATGGAGACAAAGGACAGGCCTGGATGGTAGGCGGCCCAAGGAGTCCTAAGAGGAAAGCAGAAAGCTGGACAAAAGAACCGGTGCAAAAAGCATCTGAGCAAAAAGAAACTGGGATTAGTAGAATCTGTATGCAGGTAAAAAGGGGAAAACTTGCAGGAAAGAAAACCCTTGTGGGATTCCTTATACTATGGTATGGTTGAAATATGTATTGGAAATAGGCGCTAATATGGGAAAGAAAGGAAAACAACCTGAAGGTCACATATTAGCGGCAGCTGCGAAAAATGCAAGTAAAAAGCAGCTGAAATTCATTTAAGGAAATGGCTGCATTGGCAGCCCAGGGGTTTACAAAAAAGAAACGGGAGGTTTTATGGAGAAGGTAAGAAAATTCAAAAGGGTCTTGGCAGCCAATCGGGGGGAGATTGCAATTCGGATCTTCCGGGCCTGCCATGAATTGGGGATCCGGGCAGTGGCTGTTTATTCGGAGGAGGACAAGAATACCCTCTTCCGATCCCAGGCGGATGAGGCCTATAGGATAGGCAAGGGCAAATCACCGGTGGGAGCCTACCTGGGCATCGATGAGATTATCTCCCTGGCCAAGGCCAAGGGTGTGGATGCCATCCATCCGGGATATGGCTTTCTGGCGGAGAATTCGGACTTTGCCAGAGCCTGCCAGGCAGCGGGAATTGTCTTCATTGGCCCCACTGCGGACATGATGGATCGGCTGGGAGACAAGGTGAAGGCCAAGGTATTGGCTCATGAGGCGGGGGTTCCCACCATTCCCGGTGTAGAGAAGGTGATTCAGACGGAAGAGGAGGCTCTGGAATATGCAGCCCTGTGCGGCTATCCGGTGATGCTTAAGGCAGCAGCCGGAGGCGGGGGCCGGGGCATGCGGATTGTCCAGAAGGAGGAGGAACTTCTGCCCCAATTCCGCAGCGCCAGAAGCGAGGCGGCCAAGGCCTTCGGCATCGATGATATTTTCATTGAGAAGTATATTGAGAATCCTAAGCATATCGAGGTCCAGATCCTGGGAGACCAGGAGGGCAATCTGGTTCATTTATACGAGAGGGATTGCTCCATCCAGCGCCGCCACCAGAAGGTGATCGAATTCACTCCCTCCCTTTGTCTGACCAAGGCCCAGCGGGATAAGATCTGTAATGATGCCTTGAAGATCGCAGGCAGTGTGGGCTACCAGAGTGCGGGAACGGTGGAATTCCTGGTAGACAAGCATGGCAGCCATTATTTTATCGAGATGAATCCCCGGATTCAGGTGGAGCATACGGTGTCGGAGCAGGTCACAGGCGTTGATATCGTCCAGGCTCAGATCCTGATTGCCCAGGGCTATGCTCTGGATTCTCCCCAGATCGGCATTCGCAGCCAGAAGGATATCCGCCTGTCGGGACATGCCATTCAATGCAGAATTACCACAGAGAATCCGGCCAATGACTTCATGCCGGATACGGGTATCATAGAAGCCTATCGGGGACCGGGAGGCCCCGGCATCCGCCTGGATGGGGGCAATGCCTTTCCGGGAGCGGAGATTACTCCCTTCTATGACAGCCTTCTGACCAAGGTGGTGACCTATGGCAGAAGCTTTGAGGATACCAGGAGGAAGGCTCTGCGGGCCCTCAAGGAGACCCAGATTAAGGGGGTGGAGACCAACCTGCCCTTCCTGCTCAATGTCCTGAACCATCCGGAATTCGCCGGTGGGAAATGTGATACCGGCTTCCTGGCCAGGAATCCGGAGCTGGTGGAGATTGGCCGGGTGGAGGATCAGGAGCTGAAGGTGATCACCTTCCTGGGGGATAAATATGTCAATCAGACCAAGGGCAGGAAGCCTTTGTTCAATGTTCCCATCTTCCCCCGCTTTGGCAAGGAAGACCTGCAGGGGCTTGGGGGAACCCGTCAGAAGCTGGAGGAGATGGGGCCGGATAAGTTCTCCCACTGGATCCTGAACCAGGAGAGACTGTTGCTGACGGATACCACCATGCGGGATGCCCAGCAGTCCTTGATGGCCACCCGCATGCGAACGGTAGATATGGAGAAGATTGCCCCGGCTGTGTCGGTCTATGGCAAGGATCTCTTCTCTTTGGAAATGTGGGGCGGCGCCACCTTCGATACGGCCTACCGTTTTCTGGGAGAATCTCCCTGGGAGCGCCTGGATACCTTGCGGGAAAAGATTCCCAACCTCCTCTTCCAGATGCTGATTCGGGGAGCCAACGGGGTGGGATATAAGAATTATCCGGACAATGTGATTCGGGAATTTGTCCGCCGGGCTGCCAGATCCGGCATTGATGTCTTTCGTATCTTCGATTCCCTCAACTGGATTCCCGGCATGGAGGTGGCCCTGGATGAGACCCTGAACCAGGGCAAGCTGGCGGAGGCCTGTATCTGCTATACCGGTGACATTCTGGATGAGACCAAGGAGAAGTATAATCTCAAATACTATGTGCGCATGGCTCGGGAGCTGGAACGCCGGGGCAGCCATATTCTGGGCATTAAGGATATGTCCGGCCTGCTGAAGCCTATGGCGGCGGCCAGACTGATCGGTACCCTCAAGCAGGAGATCGGGATTCCTATTCATCTCCATACCCATGATACCTCGGGAAATGGAGTGGCCACTGTCCTGATGGCAGCCCAGGCCGGGGTGGATATTGTAGATGCAGCCTTTAATTCCATGAGCGGCCTTACCTCCCAGCCGGCCTTGAATTCCGTGGCAGCTGCCCTGAAGAACAGCCGCCGGGATACCCAGCTGGATATGGATGGTCTCCAGGCTATCTCGGATTATTGGCAGGATGTGCGGCCGGTTTATGCAGGCTTCGAATCAGAATTGGTGACCTCCACCGCAGAGATCTACAAATATGAGATTCCCGGAGGACAATATTCCAACCTGAAGCCTCAGGTGGCCAGCTTTGGACTGGGTCATCGCTTTGAAGAGGTGAAGGAGATGTATAAGACCGTCAATGAGATGCTGGGGGATATCGTCAAGGTGACTCCTACCTCCAAGGCAGTGGGGGATATGGCCATCTTCATGGTACAGAATAACCTGACCCCGGACAATATCTATGAGAAGGGGGCAGGGCTTGACTTCCCGGATTCCATAGTTTCTTATTTCGAGGGCATGATGGGTCAGCCCGAGGGAGGCTTCCCGGAGAGGCTGCAAAAGCTGGTCTTGAAGGATCGTCCTCCTGTGACGGTGCGGCCGGGAGAGCTGCTGGAGCCTGAGGATTTTGGACAGATCCAGGCCTACCTGCAGGAGGAACTGGGACTGGAGGGAAATGAAAGAGAGATCATCAGCTATGCCCTCTATCCCAAGGTATTTGAGGATTATATCAAGGAGCAGAAAGCCAAGGGAAGCTTCCGCTATATGGGATCGGATATCTTCTTCCATGGCCTGGCAGAGGGGGAAACCTGTGAAGTGAAGCTGGGGGAAGGAAGCTTTATGATGGTTCGCCTCTGCGAGGTAAGACCTGTCAACGAAGAGGGAGAAAGAGAGGTTGTCTTCGAAGTGGATGGCAACCGCCGCAGTGTCCGGATCAAGGACCAGGATGTGACCGTCCATGCCCAGAATGCGGTTCTCTATGCCAATGCTGACCAGCCAGGGGAGGTGGGAGCCAATATTCCCGGTAATATCGTTAAGGTCTTTGTCAAAGAAGGAGAGCAGGTAGAAGAGGGACAGCCGGTGGCCATGATTGAGGCCATGAAGATGGAGACCAACCTTCTGGCCACAGCCTCCGGCATCGTGGAACGGATCTGCGTATCCGAGGGAGACCAGGTAAAGGCCGGACAGATGATTGTGAAGATCAGCCTCTAAAAGGAGTCTTTTGAACAGCAAAAGACCCCCATGCGTACAGAGAAAAGCTGTAACGCATGGGGGCCTTTTTTCTTATTACATGGCTTCGGCGGCTGCGAAGTATTTCTCATCGATTCCGGATTTGGCCAGAATGGCTTTTACCCTGGCCTGGACATCCGGATCCAATACCGGCTTGTGGTCCTCGTACCAGGTCAGCAGCCTGTTCATTTCCTGGTCGATGCTCTTCATGAAATAATCGGGCTCATAGGAGTTGCGGGTACCGATTCTGGGGGTATAGAGGTCCCGGAAATGTTCCATGGTATAATCTGCCGTTACGAAGGTACCTTCCTGGCCGATTTCCTTGATTTCCTCCAGGTTCAGGGTTTCCTCATTGACCTCCAGGGGGGTGAAGGAGGTGATGACCTGGCGGATAATCTCGAAGTCTACGATCATTTTCTCAAAAGCAGTGGCATTGACGCTGTCCATTACGCCGCCGGCTTCCATGACCATGTTGATGCCATGGCGGTAGGCGGAGGAGAAGGTGAGCATGGATTCGTATCCTGCCTGGCAGTTGATGAAAGGGGCATCGGTCTGACAGCCGCCTCCTCTGGAGGGAAGTCCGTAGAAATGTCCCATCTTGGCTGCATATCCCTGCATGATGGTTCCCTCCGGAGAAGCACAGGCGAAGGTGATGCCTCCTCTCATGTCAGCTGCTGTGGATTGGATACCGAAGACCACAGGGGTTCCAGGTCGGATCATCTGTGCCAGGGCGATACCCGCCAGATCTTCGGCCGTTCCGCTGACCAGAGAACCAGCCATGGAGAGGGAACCGGTGGCCCCCAGCATGGTAGCCGGGCAGAGAATCGCAGGCTGGCCATATTCCGCCAGCAGCATGAGGCAATCCAGCATGCGCTCGTCCAGGGTCAGAGGAGAAACCGTATTGATCAGGGAGATCATCCGTGGCTTTTCAATCATGGCTTCCTTGCCGCCAAAGACCTGGCAGCAGGCTTCCAGGATCAGATCCATTTCCTCGATGAAGCCGGTGGGAAGCATCAGGGCCTTGTCGGAATGGAGGAGGGTGGCATAGAACATCTCGATGGCACTTACCTCCTGGGGCACATCGCTGGGCTGGATCAGGATACCGCCGTTGATATGATAGCTTTCCTCCGCATGCACCAGCTTCAGACACTTGATATAATCTTCCAGGAGGCCGGGTCTGCGGTGGCCTTCCCGGTCATCGATAAAGGCACAGCCGTAGGTGGGAGCCGGATTGACATGATCACCGCCCACAATAATATCATGCTGGGGATTGCGGGCGTAGATGGTGAAGGATTCCGGCGCCATTTTGACCCAGTGCATCACCTGCTCTTCTGTAAAATAGGCAATTTTCCCCTCTACCCGGATTCCGTTTTTCTTCAGGATCTCAATGGCCCTTTCATTGTGGAAGGCTACCCCGGTCTCCCGCATCACTTCCATGGCGGCATCGTGGATCAGTTGTTCTCTCCTTACTTCTGCTGACATGCTCCTGTCCTCCTTTTCTCTTTTTGCCTCTTTTTTGCCTGCTTTTCCTTGTTCCAGGCCGTTTTACCTCTTCTTGCCCCTTCTTGTTTCTTCTTCCTGTCTGGGGAGTATCAGCTTCTGTTTCGAACCCCCAGTTTCAATTCCTGGCGCAGATAAGACATACTTTCCTCGAAGGCTTTCATCTCCCTGGCTCTGGCTTCTTCGATGGGCTCGTCCAGGCGGGTGAAGGCAATTTCATTCTCCATAATGATCTTGTCCAGGGAGGATTTCTCCCGGATCTGACGAATCATCAAAGGACAGTCCATGGAACCCTGGCCATGGGGGGCACCCACATCATGAACCCCCAGGGGATCTACTACGATGATATCATCGCTGAAATGGATGCAATTGGCCTGGGGAAGCATAGCCTCCATGACCTCGTAGGGATTCTCAATGACCTGAAGGGGGTTCATGGTATCCACACAGGTGCCGATGAGGGGATGGTTGAGCTTGTCTACGATCCAGAGAATCTCAGCAGCAAAGGTATCGGTATGGTTCTCAATGGCAATCTCCATGCCGTATTGGTCAATCATGGGGAGGCAGGCCTTGAATTCCTCATAGCGATCCGCCATCTGACGCATTACTGCGGGATGCATGCAGGAGCCGTATAACTCCCGGGGACGAAGAATGTCCAGGCTGAATTTGACCAGCTCGGCATCCAGGTCATGGCCGATACGAAGAGCCTCAGCTACCCTGCAATTGACTCTGGAGTCGCTTCCAGCCTGGAAGGAGGAGTTGAATTCCAAAAAGAGACCATGCTGCCTGGCAGCCTCTGCCACCTTATGGAGATTTTCTGTGGAAAAGGGATCCGATGATCCGGTAGCCAGCAGGTCCACCTTGGTGATCTGCAGGCCGTCCAGCTCCCATTTCTCCGCTAGATCCATCAATTCATAGAGGGACATGACCTGGTCGAAATAATAATCCTTACCAAAGCCCCAGCTCTCGCCGAAACCAAAAAAATGAAGGGTATAGGTATGCATACCCAGCCTGAGGGGTCTGTTCTTGTCAGCATTCATAGACTGTTTCCTCGCTTTCTTTTTGCTTCTTCTATTGTATAAAAACATAAGAGGACTGCACAAGCAGCCACAAAGGATACAAAATCAAAAGGGGTCCACAGCCAAAGAAACAAGGGATTTTATGCTGGGGGCTGCAGTGATACTGCCGGACAGGAGAGGAAAACTGCAGCCCCCTTTGGATGAGGAACCAAAATCATTATACACTAAAACATGGCGATTTTATGCATTGTTCCGGCAGGACAAATATAGATTTTTCATGTAAGAGCCGGGATGAGCAAGCTCTGACTAATCATGTCTCAATTCAGGAAAATTTTCCTGATAGGATAATTATATAACAAGAAATGGTTCAAGGTTTGCTTTTTCCCCGGCCAGTCTTAACCGTATGCCGGGTCAGTTTTACTGATCGGAAATTCCGGCGATTTTTTTGGCCAGAGCCTTCTTGCCCTGGATATTACCCTGGCGAGAGATCATGATTCTCTGAGCCTGGGGGGATCCGGCGCCATGCATGGACTCAGTTCGATATCCCACGGCAGCTGCTCCCAGACAGATATTTTCCAGGAAGCGCAGCACCCGCTGACGGTCTTCGGTGGGAACATCATCATGGGCAGCGAAGTACTTATTGCATACATCCCCGATGGTCTCTCCATTGCGGCCAACGATCGTGGCGGACTTAAAATCCTTCTCTGAAGGCATGGTAACCATCAGACCACCTGCGATATCTTCAGCCAAACGAACGATTTCATAAGGCATACGGGTCACATTCTGCTTACATACATTGGCCAGGAGAAGATTGATCTGATAGTTGCCGGCCTTGGTGGGGCAGCCTTCACAGGAGCAGGCAATACCGCAGGAGAAAAGGGTCTCATTGAGATGGGTCATCTCAATCAACTTATCCTTGATATGGGAAGCCTTCTCAACTCCGTTATATTCTGCAGCCAGAGCAGCGGCTCCGATGACCACATCTCCTACCCCAACCTTGCAGCCGCCGTAGCTCTGACGATGGTAGCCGGCAAAACGCTCTACCAGCATGCCGGCGAATTCATATTCCCCATTCAGGAAGATATATTCATTGGGGATGAAGACATCATCTAGGACAACCAGAGCTTCCTGGCCGCCGAACTGCTCATTTCCCACGTCAATGCAGCCCCCCTCCAGCTTCCGGGTATCGCAGGACTGGCGGCCGTAGATCATATAGACCCCCTCTGCATCGCTGGGGCAGGCGAAGGATACTGCATATTCCTTGTCCTCCTCCCGCATGGCTACGGTGGGCATGATCAGATGCCAATGGGAGTTGATGGAGCCGGTCTGGTGCACCTTGGCCCCCCGTACCACAATGCCATCGGCTGTCTGCTTCACAACATGGACATACATATCCGGGTCCTTTTGGGCATGGGGAGCCTTGGCCCGATCTCCCTTGGGGTCGGTCATGGCTCCGTCTACTACCAGATCCTGGTCCTGAACCATGGTCAGGAACTTCTTGAAATTCTCATGATAATGAGTTTTGTGGGCTTCATCTACCTCATAGGTGGTAGAGAAAACAGCATTGAAGGAATCCATGCCGACGCAGCGCTGAAAACAGGAAGCAGTCTTCTGACCGCAGAGACGCTGCATCTTCACCTTCTTCACCAGATCCTCTGTGGACTGATGGAGATGGTTGAAACGGTTAATCCTTTTGCCGGTGAGGCTGGAGGTGGCAGTCATCAGATCCTCATATTGGGGATCACAAGCCAGATCATAGGTCATCCGGATGCTGTTGATGGAGGGGCGAACCAGGGGATGGTCTACCCAATTGTCAATCTTCTCACCAAACAGATACACGCGGGTATTCAGCTTCCGCAGGCTTTCGATATATTCTTCTCCTGTCATAAGTGCCATAGTATCTCTCCTTATTAAGGGGGTGCGGCTGCCCAGGCAGCCGCCACAGTAAACTTCCATGCTCCGGGATGTCCGACTTCATACATAGGATATGAGACGGGGATTGCAGGTTCTTAATTGGCATTTTCCGCCAGATTCTTGTAGGTCATCAGGCGCTCCCTGGCATCCTGCTCGGCCTTGGCATAGAGGGTCTCAGCTCGATCCGGGAAGGCAAGGCGGAGGGAAGCATAGCGGTTCTCCCCCTGCAGGAACTGCTGGAAGTCACCGGTGGGATCCTTAGAATCCAGGGTAAAGGGATTCTCTCCTCGCTCCTTTGCCTGGGGATTGTAGCGGTAGAGATGCCAATAGCCTGCTTCGACTGCCTTCTTCTCCTCCTCTATGCTCAGTCCCATGCTGGCCTTCATGCCATGCTCGATGCAGGGACAGTAGCAGATCACCAGGGAGGGACCCGGATAGGCTTCGGCTTCCCGGATGGCCTTCAGGGTCTGGGCTGCATTGGCTCCCAGGGCTACCTGGGCCACATAGACATAGCCGTAGGTCATGGCCATTCTGCCCAGATCCTTCTTTCGGACTGCCTTTCCTTCCGCTGCAAACTTGGCGATGGCGCCGGTACCGGTGGACTTGGAAGACTGTCCGCCTGTATTGGAATATACCTCGGTATCCAGCACCAGAACGTTGATATCCTTGCCGGAGGCCAATACATGATCCAGGCCGCCGTATCCGATGTCGTAAGCCCAGCCGTCTCCTCCGAAGGCCCATACGCTCTTCTTGGCCAGGAATTCCTTGTTCTGGCGGATGAAGGCTGCTTCTTCCCCCTCTTCATTGGCAATGGCATCCAGGAGGGCATCACTGACCTGACGGCTGACATCGGCATTGTCCCGATCCTGCAGATAAGCGGCACAGGCTTCGGGGGCAATCTCCTTCTCTGCCAGGGCCTTCACCTTGAGCACCAGCTGGCTGCGGACAGCCTCCTGTCCCAGCAGATAGCCATAGGCATATTCTGCATTATCCTCAAACAAGGACATGGCCCAGGCAGGTCCGAAGCCCTTCTTGTCGGTGCAATAGGGGGAGGCCGGGGTGGATCCGCCATAAGCGGAGGAGCAGCCGGAGGCATTGGCAATATACATGCGGTCGCCGAAGAGCTGGGTCACCAGCTTGATATAGGGCGTCTCGCCGCAGCCTGCACAGGCACCGGAGAACTCGAAATAAGGCTTGGCAAACTGGGAATTCTTAATGGTCTTGCTGTTGACCGCATCTTTCTTGATGCTGATCTCCTCTACCGCATAATCCCAGTTCTCAGCCTGATCCAGCTGGCTGCCTAAGGGCTGCATGGTCAGAGCCCCCTGGGCAGGACATACATTGGCACAGCTGCCGCAGCCGGTGCAATCATAGGGAGATACCTGGATCCGGAAACCATAGGACTCCAGTCCCTTGCCCTTGGTCTTAGTGGTGGCAAATCCCAGGGGTGCTGCTTCCTGCTCCTGAGAAGTCAGAAGGAAGGGGCGGATAGCTGCATGGGGGCAGACCAGAGAGCACTGGTTGCACTGGATACAGGCATCCCTATTCCATTCCGGAACCATAACAGCGGCTCCCCGCTTCTCATACTTGGTGGTACCGGCCGGCCAGGTTCCATCCTCCAGACCGTATTTCACCATGGTGGATACGGGCAGGGCATCCCCCTCCTGGGAGTTCATGGGGAAGACCACGTCCTGGATAAAGGGGGGCAGCTTCTTGCTGACGGTCATATCCCTGGCTTCCAGCCAGCTGTCGGGAATCTCAATCTTATTCAGTTCTTTAATGCCATGTTCGATGGAGGCATTGTTCATGTCTACCACCTTCTGGCCTTTTTTCTTAAAGTAAGTCTTGTAGATGGCATCCTTCATCTCAGTTACAGCCTGGTCCAGGGGAATGACCTTGGACAGGGTGAAGAAGGAAGCCTGGAGGATGGTATTGGTTCGGTTGCGCAATCCCAGCTCCTGGGCGATACGGATGGCATCGATGGTATAGAGCTGAGCATGCTTGGCAGCCAGCTGACGCTTCATGGAAGCGGGAAGATGTTTTTCCAGTCCCTCCAGATCCCAGCTGCAGTTCAGCAGGAAAACACCGCCCTCCTTCAGGTTCTTCACCATATCATAGCGGGTGACATAGGAAGGATTGTGGCAGGCTACGAAGTCGGCTGCGGAAATCAGGTAGGGAGACCGAATGGGCTTCTTACCGAAACGCAGGTGAGACTGGGTCAAACCGCCGGATTTCTTGGAGTCATATACAAAATAAGCCTGGCAGTACAGGTCTGTGGCATGACCGATGATCTTGATGGAGTTCTTATTGGCCCCTACGGTTCCGTCAGAACCCATGCCCCAGAATTCTGCACTGGTCTGGCCCTGGGGAGAAGTCTCAATCTCTTTGGCCAGGGGCAGGGAAGTAAAGGTCACATCATCCACAATACCGATGGTAAAGTCATTCTTGGGATTCTCCTCCTTCAGATTCTCATAAACCGCCAGGATCTGTCCGGGGGTGGTATCCTTGGAGCTTAGCCCGTAACGTCCGCCTACAATCTGGATCGAGGAAGCCTTCTCCTTATAGATGGAACAAATGTCCTGATACAGGGGTTCCCCCATGGCTCCGGGCTCCTTGGTGCGGTCCAGAACGGCAATCTTCTTCACACTTGCAGGCATAGCCTTCAGGAAGTGCTTTGCGGAGAAGGGACGATAGAGATGGACATTGATCAGTCCCACCTTTTCCCCTTGGGCCGTCAGGTAATCCACGGTCTCCTTGGCTGTTTCTGCGGCAGAACCCATGAGGATAATCACCCGGTCTGCATCCGGCGTCCCATAATACTCGAAGAGATGGTAATCCCGGCCGGTTAGCTTGTTGATCTCCTGCATGTAATGCTCTACGGCATCCGGAATGGCGTCAATCTTCTGGTTGCAGGCCTCCCGGCACTGGAAGAAGATGTCCGGATTCACAGTGGTACCCCTGGTGCAGGGATGCTCCGGATTCAGAGAATGCTGGCGGAAGGCCTTGAGGGCATCCATGTCTACCAAAGGACGCAGATCCTCATAATCCAGGGCGTCGATCTTCTGAATCTCATGAGAGGTACGGAAGCCATCAAAGAAATGCAGGAAGGCCATGCGATTGTGGATGGCAGCCAGATGGGCCACTGCTCCCAGATCCATCACTTCCTGGGGAGAAGAGGAGGCCAGCATGGCAAAACCCGTATTTCTCACTGCCATGACATCGGAGTGATCCCCGAAGATGGACAGGGCATGGGCGGACAGGGTGCGGGCGGATACATGAAATACCCCCGGCAGCATCTCACCGGCGATCTTGTACATATTGGGGATCATCAGCAGGAGACCCTGAGAAGCGGTATAAGTGGTGGTAAGGGCACCGGCCTGCAAAGAGCCGTGAACGGTTCCGGCAGCGCCCCCCTCTGACTGCATTTCCACCACCCGAACCGGCTGTCCGAAGAGATTCTTCTTGCCGTTGGCCGCCCACTCATCCACATGCTCCGCCATGGGAGAGGATGGGGTGATGGGGAAGATGCCGGCTACTTCCGTAAAGGCATAGGAAATATAAGCAGCCGCTTGATTTCCGTCCATAATTTCAATGTGTTTGGACATATAGTTACCTCCTCCTAAAACATCTGCAGAAAATCAAAGAGATATTGCATTTAATTTGATAAAACTGCATGCAACTTCTATATTTTGAGTTCAGTATAAATGGGGCAGGGAGAAAAGTCAAGGGGAAGATGTCCGTAAAAAGAGACAAAAAAAGAGCGCTGTTTTTGGCAGTTTTTCTGCCTCAAACAGCGCCAACGGCTGCCAAAGCAGCCGGAGAAGCCAGTCAGCGTCGGGTCATAATTCCCTTGGTGGTGAGGAAAAAGGCATTATCCAGCAAGTTCACCAGGGAGCGGCCGGTATTGTCATAGCACCAGAGAACCTCTGCCCCGATCATGGTGGACAGGAGCTCCTCTACATAGAGGTCGGTGGAAACGGAAGTCTCCAAAACCCCTTCCTTTTTGCCAAAATCCACGATCTGCCCCAGACAGCGGAGCAAGGGCCGCTCCTTGTTATAGAAATCGTAGTCGGGGAAGGAGAAATAGTTGGCAATACTGGCTCGGATGATTCCCTTTCCCCGCTTCTCGTTCTCCGTATAGGAGAGGTGAATAAATTCCATCAGGAGCGGGACGAATTCGGTCTGGTCAGCGGCAGCCTTGCAGTAGGCGGCCTCATACAGGCAGTCAGACTTCTGCACATTATAGAAGATGATATCTGCCTTGCAGGTGAAATGAGTATAGAAGCTTCCCTTGGCTACATTGGCCTCTGTGGTGATGTCTTCAATACTGACGTGGTCATAACCCTTTTGATTAATCACCCGGATGGCAGCCTGATAGATCTTATCCTTGGTCTCCAGAGCCAGCTGCTGCCGGGAAGTCATGGTCTGCTGGCAGGATGAAGCTGCCTCGGTAGAAAGTGCCATACGCATTACCTCCTCTATAGAAAACGGGTCAATTTGTCTCCTCCTGAGAGAAACCAAAGCATCTCAGGACGTAGGAATCCAGGCAATAGAAGCCACTGATATGGGAGCAGATCAGTTGGGTAACCTGGGTCAGATCCCCCTTGCTAATGGCGCAGATCAGGGGCTCGTGATGGTGTATCTGGAGCAGACTGGACTCAATATCTGTATACTTGCAGATTTGGATCAGATGAATCTGACGATAAAGAGAGGCCTGCTGATTCAGGAGAAAGGAATTGCCGGAGATCCGTGCAATCTCCAGGTGGAAGTCACTGTCAGCCGTGATTCGGTTGTAGACATCCCCCTTGGCCGCTGCCTCCTCGCAGATGGCCGCCATCTGGCGCAGACGGTCAAAGTCCGAGGCGCTCCCGTAATAGGAAGCCAGCTGGGCGGACAGGATATCCTGGGACAGGCGCAGGGTACCGATCTCTCGAATCTCGTCATCATTGAAGCAGCGAACAAGGGCGCTCTTCTTATCCTCCATCTTCACCAGTCCCTCGGAGGACAGGCGCAGAAGTGCGTCGTGGATGGGGGTACGGCTGATCTCCAGTTTGGAGGAAAGCTGAAGCTCGGAGATCCGTGTGCCGGGCATCAGTTCCATATGGAAGATCATATCGGATATTTGCTGGTAAGCGATTGCGCTTTGGGTATGATTGGCCATAATTTTGCCTTCCTATTTCCGCTCTTTGTCTAAAAAACTATGACCAAGTATAACGGATTCTTTTTAAAAGTGCAAGCCGGTTTTCCTGTCTTTCCCAGGAGGAAACATCAATTCTGTGAATTGTGACCAGTTCTGAAGCGGTTTTTCTGTGAAGGTTTTACAAAAAACTGAATCCCATTCAATTTTTTGCTATCACGTATTTACAAAAGCAAAAGGATGAGCTATAATGACCTCAACACGATGACTGAGAGTCAACGACTTGAAGTCAATATAATTTCTTTGTACCCATAAGGAGGTAAGAAATCATGGATATGAGTTATTTGCAGGACATGCCAATCGCAATTCTGGGCGGCGGCGGCGTTGGTAAGACCATGGCCGGCGACTGTGCTCTGGCTGGCAAGAAGGTAAGACTGTGGGATTCCCCCAGATTCGCAGAGCTGAATTTCCGCAATATTGACAAGACGGGCATTAAGCTCAGCGGCAATCAGTTCAGCTACTATGGCTTTGAGCGCAGAGGGGTTGGTCATGTGGAGATGGCTACTACAGATATGGCTGCTGCGGTAAAGGGCGCCGGTATCATCATCATCGCTACGGTTGCCATGGCTCATGAGGATATCTTCCGTCAGCTGATCCCCCTGCTGGAGGATGGCCAGGTTATCCACATTTTCCCGGATAACTGCGGTACCCTGGTCTGCAGGAAGCTGATGCGGGAGATGAACTTCGACAAGAAGGTCATTGTTGGTGCCTGGTATACTGCTCCCTATGGCGTTCGTATCGTGAAGAGAGGCGGCGTTACTACCAACGAGTGCAAGGTGGAAGACAGAATCACCACCATCCGCGGCGCAGCCCTTCCCATGACGGATACCGATGCCTTTATCGAGTCCGCCAACTACATTCCCGCCTTGGATGCGATCCGCACCGGTGACGGCTTTGTCAAGGGCAACACGGTTATCGATATCAACCTGTCTAACGTGAATCCGGTCATCCATGTTCCCGGAACTGTCCTGGGTGCTGCGGTTATGCAGAACTTTGACACGGTATTGGGTCAGGATAAGAAGAACTATTCTCTGTATGGATTTGCTCTTTGTCCGGCTATCGCAGAGGTACAGGCGGTCTTCTGGGAGGAAGAGAAGGCTCTGGCTAAGGCTATGAACGTAGGCCTGTGCACGGTGAATTATGAGGACTTCTTCTCCAGAACTACCATGTATGGCAAGGAGTACATGGGACCGGACTTCGCCGTTCCCTTTGAGGAGAAATATGAGAACTTCTACGGGGATGGTCCCTTCGATCTGGAGAACCGTTATATCACAGAGGATGTTCCGGTAGGATGCTTCCTGATCCAGCAGCTGGGCAAGAAATACAACGTTCCCACCCCCACTGTTGATTGCATGATCTACCTTGCTAATGTTATGATTAAAAGAGACCTGATTGCCGGAAGCAAGTATACTCTGGAATATCTGGATATTGATCATATGAATGACGAGCAGCTGCATCAATATCTGAATGATGGTATTTATACAGCCAAATAAACCAGATGAAGAAGCGCTTATGAGGTAATCCTAAGGGAGGGCATGTTTCAGAGAGATACGGGACATGCCCTTTTCGGCTTTCGGTACATGTCCATGCCGCTTTGAGGCGGCGCCATCACCAGGGAAAGGAGGTTAGCGGTATGAAACAGGATATTCAAATCAGCCAGTTTGCAGAGTGTTATGGGCGCCATGTTCATGAATATCCCCAGGTATTAGTGCCTTTGCAGGAAAGATTAAGGATTCAAGTGGGGAATGAGGAATATGAGGTCAGCCCCAGAGAGCTTTGTTTTATTCCGGCAAATACCAGGCATGAGTGCAGTCACAAGGGGAAGCTGATTGCACTGAATCTGGATACCAGCAGCACTTCTGTGGTGCAGCGGCAATTCCTGACGGAGCCCTTTGTCATGTCCATGCAGGGGCAGATTATCCAGCTGGTTCAGCTGATTCAGACAGAATTGCGGGAGAATCCTCAAAGTGAAGCAGTGCGCCATCTCTATCTTTACTTTTACAGCAAACTGATGGAAGCCTGGATGCCCCCGTCTATTTTGTATATCAGCAATCACTATGACAGTCCCATTACCACAGAACGTCTGGCGGAGATCGAATGTTACAATGTGAAGTATTATAATGATTGGTTTAAGCAAAAGACAGGGGTATCGCCGGGATATTATCTGAGACGTCTGAGAATTGACCGGGCCAAGGATCTGCTGGAGCATACGGATTTTCGTATGAATGAGATTGCGGTGATGATTGGTTATAGCAGCAATGCGGCCTTTACCAGAGCCTTTCGCAGTCTGACGGGCATGGCACCGGAGACCTACCGCAAGGAATGCGGACGGCAAATGACGGGATGATCCCGGGTTTTAAGGAGAAGGTATTGACATAGCATAAGGACACAGTGGAGAAGGAAAATGGAAAAGTACATGTATCTCATACCGGCAGCGGCTCTTCTGGCATTGGTTTTTGCCGGAATCTTAGCTGCCTCTGTAAAAAAAGCAGAGGCAGGGACGGATCGGATGAAAGAGATTGCAGGGGCTATCCGTGAGGGAGCCTCCGCCTTTCTTGTTTCGGAATATCGGGTTCTGGTCATCTTTGCCCTGGTGGTATTCCTGGTAATTGGATTTGGATTAGGAAATTGGATGACGGGGGTTTGCTTCCTGGTGGGAGCTCTCTTCTCTTCCCTGGCAGGAACCTTTGGCATGCGAATCGCAACCAAAGCCAATGTGCGGACTGCCAATGCGGCTAGAGAATCCGGCATGCCAAAAGCCTTGAGCCTTGCTTATCGGGGTGGAGCGGTTATGGGCTTTTGTGTGGTAGGTCTGGGTCTGTTGGGGTGCAGTCTCATCTACCTGGTGACCGGAAATAGTGATATTTTATTTGGTTATAGCCTGGGCGCCTCTTCCGTCGCCCTCTTTGCCCGGGTGGGCGGCGGTATCTATACCAAGGCAGCTGACGTAGGAGCTGATCTGGTGGGTAAGGTGGAACATAATATACCGGAGGATGATCCCAGGAATCCCGCGGTGATCGCAGACAATGTGGGGGATAACGTAGGAGATGTGGCCGGCATGGGGGCCGACCTTTTTGAATCCTATGTGGGAGCCCTGGTGTCTGCCCTGACCCTGGGGATTGCAGCCTACGATCAGCTGGGCGCTCTCTATCCTCTGCTCCTGGCGGCTGCAGGAATCCTTGCTTCTATCATAGGTACATTTTTTGTCCGGGGCAAGGAAGGCAAGAACCCACAGACAGCTTTGAATATGGGCAGCTATGTGGCCTATGCCCTTGTGATTCTGGTCTCCCTGGGGGCCAGTCATGCCTTCTTTGGTATGCTAAAACCCGGTTTATCCGTGGTGATCGGTCTGGGGGTAGGCTTCGTCATCGGTCAGGTAACGGAGATTTATACCAGCGACACCTATAGCTCTGTGAAACACATTGCCAGGGAGTCCAAGACCGGGGCGGGAACCAACCTGATTTCCGGTTTGGCGGTGGGAATGAAGTCCACGGCAGTACCCATCCTCTGTGTAGCAGTGGGAATCCTGGCGTCCTTTTGGGTAGCCGGTCTCTATGGCATTGCCCTGGCAGCGGTTGGTATGCTGGCTACCACGGGAAGTACCATAGCGGTGGATGCCTATGGTCCCATTGCAGACAATGCCGGCGGTATTGCAGAGATGTCCGGTCTGGAGGAAAATGTGCGTGAGATCACGGACACCCTGGATTCTGTAGGAAATACCACAGCGGCCATCGGCAAGGGATTTGCCATCGGATCGGCAGCCCTGACAGCCCTGGCTCTCTTTGTATCCTATGCCCAGGCAGTGAATCTGGAAGCCATCGATATTATGGCGCCCAAGGTCATTGCGGGACTCTTCATCGGGGGAGTGCTCACCTTTCTGTTCTCAGCCCTGACCATGGAATCGGTATCCAGGGCAGCCAGCAAGATGATTGAAGAGGTGCGGCGGCAGTTCCATGAGGATGCGGGTATTCTGGGGGGAACAAGCCGGCCGGATTATAAGCAATGCGTGGGAATCTCCACCAATGCGGCCCTTCATGAGATGATTCTGCCCGGCATTCTGGCAGCGGCAGCTCCGGTGGCGGTGGGACTGGTACTGGGAACGGAAGCCCTGGGGGGGCTGATCGCAGGGGCCCTGGTAACCGGTGTTCTTCTGGCCATCTTCATGTCCAATTCCGGAGGCGCCTGGGATAATGCAAAAAAATATATTGAAGGGGGAAACTATGGGGGCAAGGGGTCAGAGGCTCATAAGGCGGCTGTAGTAGGAGATACGGTGGGAGATCCCTTTAAGGACACAGCAGGTCCCTCCATTAATATCCTGATCAAGCTGATGACGGTGGTTTCCCTGGTTTTTGCCCCCCTGTTTTTGACAGTGGGAAGCCTGCTTTAAACACTTGGGCAGCTGCAAAACCACGCAAGTGGGAAGCAGCTGCCTTTTGTTTGCAAGGTATGAATGATGATGCGTAGGAAGGCGGAGAAAACAAATGAGTACAATAGCGGCAATCTTTTTTTGCCTGGGGGCAGGAGACTATCTGTTGAAGAATCGGTTTGGCCTGGGGGAGGCCTTCAAGGAGGGGCTGGATTCCATCGTGGAGCTTCTGCTTCTGATGACAGGGTTCATTGCCCTGACACCCTGGCTGAATGAGGTGGCAGCACCCCTCATCTCTCCCTTTTTTCAGGCCATTGGCTGCGATCCCTCCCTGTTTGCAGGCATGCTCCTCTCCTGTGACAGCGGCGCCGGTGTCCTGGCCCAGGCCATGGCCTTGGATACCCATGCAGGCCTCTTCAATGGCATGGTGGTGGGAGGCTTCCTGGGCATTAATATTATGATTACCATTCCCCTGGTTCTGGAGAATGCCAAAGGCTCGAAGAAAAAGGCTGCAGTTCGAGGCCTTTTGATGGGCTTTCCCCTTCTGCCGGTGGGCTGTGTCATCACGGGTCTGCTGGCGGGCATCCCCCTGTCGGTGATCCTCCACAATACCTGGCCGGTGCTTTGTCTGTCCCTGCTTCTTTTGGTCTTGTTCCGGCTATGCGGGGATGGGATTCTGACCTTCTTTCAGCTACTTTCCTTCCTGATTCGGGCTCTGGCCATGTTCGGATTTGCTGTGGCCGTGATTCAGGAATTCCTGGGGATTTCTATTCTGAGCAATTTGACGCCTCTGGAGGAGATCTTCCCCACGATTTGCCATATCGGAGTATTTCTGGCAGGTATCCTGCCCTTCATGGCTCTGGTGCGGAGAATTCTGACCAAACCCCTGCAGCTGCTGGGGGATAGGCTGAAGGTGAATCAGACCTCTGTGATGGGCTTTCTCATCAGCGCTGCCAATCCCATCCCTGTGATGCTTGGCTGCGACAAGCTGGACGAAAGAGGCTGCTTCTATAATGTAGCCTTTCTTACGCCTGCCTGCTTTGCCGCGGGAGATTTTCTGGCTTTTTCCATGCAATTCTATCCCCCCATCGCCCTTCCCCTGATGATAGGAAAGCTGATCGCCGGCCTGCTGGCTCTCCTGGCAGCCATATGGAGGGATCAAAGGCAGGAAAGTTACGGCTCTGATGTCATTTCTATCCAGTAGCTGACGCAAAGTCCATCGGTGCTGCTGGACAGACTGTGGGGGGTCTGGGAGCGAATGAGGATTGCCTCTCCTTCCTCCAGAACATATTCCTCTGTCTGATTCAATACAACCCGAAGAGAGCCGCTGGAGACGATCCCCAATTCATCATAGCTGTGCATGGAGGAAAAGCATTTGGAAGTATCCCCCTTTAAGGTCAGGACATCCAGTTTAAAGTGGGGATTTCCCTCAAAAATGGATTCGAAGCGAACCAGACCGGAGAAATCATAGAGGAGACAGCGATCCGATGTGCGCATGATATAGGAAGTGTCCTGATCGATCTTGCTCATGCGTTCCTTGTCCTCCTGGGGAGTCATAAGGTCGTTGGCGGTAATTCCCAGGGCATAACAGATCTTCTGTACATTATTGATGGAGGGGTTGCCGGTACCATTCTCGATCTTGCTGAGAAAGCCCACCGAGAGACCGGTTTCCTCCGAGAGGGTCTTCAGGGTCATTTTTTTACTCTTACGAAAAGCCTTCAGATGATTGCCCCGGCTGATTGCATCGTTGCTCATGGCAGAAACTCCTTTTAGAATGTGAAAATTGGTGATGTGGAAGCGGATTCTTTGCTCCCATATCACCAATTTTATCATAGATTCCTTCTTCTGTGTTGGTTTTTTGAAAAAGAGGGGCTTATACTACAGTCAGGACATATTTTCCTGTAATTTTCCTGCACCTTTCCATATGATCTGGGGAAGGGGAGGTCAGATCCTTCAAAAGATAGGGGCGGCCCAGCTTGCGGTAGGTGTGGGATCCCAGCCTGTGGTAGGGCAGAAGCTGCAGGTGATCCAGGTGGGGGAGCTGACTGCAGAATTGACCGATCCCCTCCAGCTCTGTCTCGGAATCATTGATACCGGGGATCAGGGGGGTGCGGAGGATCAGCTTAAAGTCTGCATCCAGGCTTGCGGCTCTTTGGATATTTTCCAGAATCCGCCGGTTGGAAAGGCCGCAATATTCCCTGTGCTTGTCCTCATCTATGAACTTCAGATCTGCAAATACGGTATCGCAGCAGCGCAAAATGGGTTCAGCTGCCGACCAGTCTCCCCAGAGACTGGTTTCGATGGCTGTATCAATAGCCTCCCAGCGGGCTCTTTGCAGGAGGCATCTGGTGAAGTCCGCCTGGCTGAGAAGCTCGCCGCCGGAGACGGTCATGCCGCCGCCGGAGTGAAAGTAGAAGGGAATGTCCTTGCGCACCTCCCGTAATACCTCCTCCACGGTCATGATTCGCCCATATCGGATCCCTTCCCCCTCCTCGATCTGAAAACTTTGGCTTTCGGGAGTAGAGCACCATTGGCAGCGAAGGGGGCAGCCCTTGAGAAAGACCACCGTGCGGTAGCCTTCCCCGTCATAGATAGAGCTGCGTTCCAGGCGGAGAATGGTTCCCTTTCGGTCCCGGCCTTCGTATTGGTCATAGAACATGGTCAGCACCCACAGCCGCAGCTCCAGGAGCCGATCTCGGTACGACCGATGATTTCATCCTGGACTTCCTTCCCTAATTCTACGAAGAAGGCGGTATAACCGGCTACCCGGATGAGAAGATCCCTGTGCTTCTCGGGATGAGCCTGGGCATCCAGCAGAGTCTCCCGGTCTACCACATTGAACTGGGAATGGTAGACATCCAGGGTACACTGGGTCTTCAGCATATTCATCATATTGCGGAGACCGGATTCTCCCTTCAGGATGGCCGGATCGATCTTCATATTCAGCTGGGTTCCCTGGGTAAATCTGGCATGGGGAATGTGGCTGACAGACTTCAAAAGGGCGGTGGGGCCATTAATGTCCGTTCCCCCGGTGGCGCCGATTCCGTCTGTCAGCGGGGTGCGGGCATGACGGCCGGAGGGCAGGGCACCTACCCAGGCACCGATGGGGGTATTGCCGGATACCGGCAGCATACCGGTGGTCATCTTGCCAAACTTGGTATCGTAGGATTCGAACATATCGCTGACATAGGTGAAGATCTCGCCGACACAGAAATCCGCCCGCTCGTCATCATTGCCATATTTGGGGGCTTCCATGCACATCTTCTGAATCTCCTCATAGCCTTGGAAGTCGGCATCCAGAGCCTTCAAAAGCTGGTCCATGGTGACCTTCTTTTCCTCGTAAATCAGGTATTTCACAGCGGCCACAGAGTTGATGATGTCTGCCTGTCCTACTGTAATGACCCCGCCGCCGCAGTTGTATTTGGCACCGCCATTGGAGTAATCAATGCCCTTGCGCATGCAGTCGTGATAGCCCAGGGACAGAACCGGAACCGGGCGGTAATTCATACTCAGATAATCCAGAAGCTGGTCGCCGGATACCACCACATCTACAAAGTAGCGGATATGAGCCTTGATTGCCTCGTAGAAGTCCTCGAAGGTCTGAAAGTCTCTGGGATCTCCTGTCTGCAGGGAGCACTGCTGGCCGGTGATGCGGGAGACGCCATTGTTGAGAGCCATTTCCACAATGCCACCCATATTGATATCGGCCATATCGGTATATTGCTTCATGCGGCCGGCCAGGTTGGTCTCCACACAGCCGCAGGGGTTCCAATCCCAGGCCTCCGACAGGGGAACACCCTTGTTGAGAACCATACGGATTCCGGCATCGTCATGGTAGATGGCAGGCATGGAGAGTCCCTCTCGAATGGCCTCGCAGCCCTTGCGCAGGAGGGAGTCGGGATTCTTGGAAATATTGTAGCGGATGGACAGGTTGGGCTCCTTGAAGCGAACATCCTGGGTAGCCTGGATAGCCATATAGGACAGATCGTTGGTGGCGTCATTGCCATATCGGTCGATACCTCCTACACAAACCTGTACGGTGATGCAGTAACCGGCGGCAAACTGGGCAGTTACCTGGTCCTGGAAGAGGGACAGCTCTGCGATCTTGATCCACATACAGTCTAAAAGTTCCTGGGCCTCCTCCGGTGTGATACGGCCTGCCTCCAGATCTGCCTTGTAATAAGGCCACATATACTGGTCGATGCGGCCCAGGTTGTAGGAGGAGGCATTTTGCTCCATGTAAATGGCATACTCATAGGACAGCATGGACTGAAGAGCCTCATAGAGGGTGCGGGCCGGATGCTCCGGAACCCAGCGGTTTACCTGGGCAATCTTCAAAAGCTCTGCCTTCCTGACAGGGTCAGTGCACTGAGCTGCCATCTGGTCTGCCAGATCCGCATGGCGGTGAGCCAGGGCGATGACGGCATCGGCAGCCATGATTTCCGCCCGATAGAAGAACATTTTCTCCAAATCCCCCACATGGGAATCATCCAGCTTGGCCAAAGCCTCCTGGGCTTCCTTCTTGATGCCCCCCAAACCCTTGGACAGGATCATGGGCCAATCCGGCGTGGTCTCGCCATAGCCCCTCACAGCCTTGCGGTCGATGTAGATCATGCCATTATCCCGCAGGGTACGCAGATCCTCTGGCGCCAGCTTCTGCCAACGATCCAGCAGACATTTGTTCTTCCAATAGTCGGAAACCTCCTCGGTGAAGACCTTTTTGCCCTCCTCGCTCAGGTAGAAGGGGTCAAATTTGCGGGTACTGATGGTATCCAGCTCCCGATCCAGGATAGAGCAGGAGGAGTCGGCACAGAGGATGCCGGCGCGGGGCTTGAAGGCGGCACCCCCCACCAGGAGCTCGTGATCCTGAATGAAAATGTTCTTCTTCAGACATTGATGGCGGAAGCCGTTAGCCTTCTGAAGGATCCAGGGCTGACCTTCGCTTTCCTTGAAACCCTCCGTCAGGTATTTGGCATTGTAGACATCCATGTCCACCCGGGTATCCAGGTATTGCTGCCGCAGAGCTTCGATTCTTTTTCGATATGTTTTTTCCATAAAAACACCTCCCGATCCGATAGCATTGGGTGAAAAGTTGCAAATTGTGAAAAATAAGTTTCCTATAGTATGTTTTTATTATAAACCACAAAAGAAGAAATAGCAATGGTTTTAAGAAAATTTTCCTAGAAATAAGAAGAAATTTTCCTATAATAAAATAACCCGGATACCTGCCCTGGGGCATGATATCCGGGAAAGGATTATCCGATCTTTTTGGATGCTTCTTTTGCCTGGTCCTTTTGCAGTTCCATGGCGGCCTGCCGGACTTTTTCCTTGAACTCGGCCTCCTCCTCTGCCAGTTCCTCCTGGTAGGTCACATCGTATTTCTTCCTATTAAATATGAACTTGACACCGGAAGCTAGGATGAAGAAGTGGGCAATGACACAGGGGAGGGCAAAGACCACCATGACTTGGCTTAGGGCATTATAACCTCCTGCATATAGGAGGATTGCGGTGAAGACTCCCATGAAAAGGGAAACAGCTACATTGAAGATCTTTGGTGTCTTGGTCTTGGCCGCGTCGGTCTCGGTGTCCTTCATCAAGAGCATGGGGAAGGAGAAGGCAATGGAATCCGAGAAGGTAATAAAGGTCATAATGGCCAGAATGATGAATCCCCATTTCAGAATGGTTCCGGCCGGCAGGCTGTTCAGAAAGGCGAAGGTAGCCACCCCGTCTCCGTATTGCTGGATCTGCTGATAGAGGTCGCTTCCGTTCAAAATATCGATCATAGCAGAAGCTCCGAAGGTGGTATACCAGGTAAAGACAAGTCCCACCGGAACAATGCAGTTGACCAGGATAAACTGACGCAGGGTACGTCCGTAGCAGATGCTTACGAAGAAGAGGGCATGTAAAAAGGCCGGTGCGATATTCCAGGCAAAGTAATACATGGTATTGCCGTTCTGCCAGCCTGTCTGGGCAATGCTGTCACTGAAGCTGATCATGGGAATAAAATCCCGGATAAATTCCCCAATGGAGGTGAACTCTAGACCCAGCAGCCGGTTGGTGGGTCCCACCAGAAGGACAAATATCACGATGGCAAAATAACAAAGAGCATTGATATTGCTCAGAGTACCCATCCACTTATGCACGCCGGAGCAGGCAAAGAAGATGGTAAGCAGAGTATAGAAAACGATGATAGCCATCTGGAAGTTGGGGGTGCTGCTTGCCCCCGTTACAGTACCGATTCCGGAATTCAGCTGGATTACAGCAAGCCCCATATTGGTACCGCATACGATCAAGGCGATGATCTGCAGGGTATTGATGATATTGCCGGCCCAGCCATTGCTTCTTTTCGCTCCCAGCAGAGGATAGAGGGTGGAGCCCCCTCGTAAGGGTTGCTTTCCATTATAATAGACTAAGGCAATGATCAGGGCGAAAACCGTGATCAGGAAGTAGGGAGGAAGACCATAATGCAGGAAGCAATACTTCAGAGTAGGTATGATTGCTTCTGCGGTTCCCCCTTGTACCCCCAGGAATTCCGGTGGATTCATGAACATATCTACCGGAGCGGATACACTGTAGAAACAGATGCCTACGGCAATGGTACCTGTCAGGGACAGGGTACACCAGGTACTGGTCTTAATACTGGGTTTGGCCTTCTTGCCCCCCAAACGGATATTTCCGTATTTGCTGCACAGGAGGAAAAGACAAAAGGCTACGATCAATATTACACATAAAATGTAGAGCCATTTGAAATGATCCATAATCCAGGACTGGGCATGGGTCAGGACAAGTTCAAACTGCCTGGGAGCCAGAATACCCGCCGCTACGATCAGGAGAAGGATAATAATTCCGGGTATGAAAGCCTTCATATCCACCTGTGACCAAATACTTTGCTTTGTTTCTTGCTTTACTTCTTGCTGTGTTTGCTGCTTGGTTTGTTTCCCCATACTTGCTAATCTCCTTTGCATGCACCAATGCTTCCCTGCGATTCCGGGACTTGGGCCTTGTCCCTGGGCAAGTAAGCTTGCTTGTGCAATTTGTTGATTTTATTTTACTTTGATCGGTAAAAAATGACAATACCTGACAGGGATCACAAGGGAAACGGGTAAAAAAATATGAAGTTCTGCAGGGCACCCTGATTTTTGCACAAATAAGAGGAAAGAAAGTCTTCTTATTTTTCTGCTTGCATTCCCGGAACCATAGTGCTATACTATAAAACGAACTTTTGTGCTCGGCTCATTGACTAACCCATCAAAGAGCCCCAGCTACAGGTAAATGTCACGTCTGCATATTCAGCAGGCAGGTCACAGAATCAAGAAAGGAGGATTCACATGAAGGTAAGATCATCCGTAAAGCCTATGTGCGAGAAGTGCAAGGTGATTAAGAGAAAAGGAAGCATTCGTATCATTTGTGAGAATCCAAAGCATAAACAGCGCCAGGGTTAATCCCTCAATACTCTGGAATGTTATGCAAGGTTAATATTATAAAGTGAGACCTGGCTGGCTGCGTCAGGATACCTCCGGCGTATATGCGCATGGACGGCACATCCCTTATAATATTGCTTAATACTTGCTTCTGCGCTTCCGGCAGGAGGAAGAAAGGCCGCCAAGCTGCGGCTGGATGCGTCATACCGGCATCCCAATTAGGAAAATATTACTATAGTTAATGGAGGAAACGTACATGGCTCGTATAGCTGGTGTAGACTTACCAAGAGACAAACGCGTGGAGATAGGCTTGACCTATATTTACGGAATCGGAAGAAGCTCTTCCAACCGTATCCTTGCGCAGGCAGGCGTTAACCCGGATACCCGTGTCAGAGATCTGACAGACGACGAGGTGAAGAAGCTGGCCGCTGTGATCGACGAGACCCAGGTGGTAGAAGGAGATCTGAGACGTGAGATCGCCATGAATATCAAGCGTCTGCAGGAGATCGGCTGCTACAGAGGTATCCGTCATAGAAAGGGTCTTCCTGTTCGCGGACAGAAGACCAAGACCAATGCGAGAACCCGCAAGGGTCCCAAGAGAACCGTTGCTAATAAGAAGAAATAAACATCTTCTACCCGATAATACTCATTAGGAAAGTGTAGGTTAGTTTTTATTATGGCAAAAGTGACCAGGAAAACGACGAGACGTCGTGTGAAAAAAAACGTTGAACGTGGACAGGCACACATCCAGTCATCCTTTAACAATACCATTGTTACCCTGACGGATGCAGAAGGCAATGCTCTTTCATGGGCAAGCGCCGGCGGCCTGGGCTTTAGAGGTTCAAGGAAATCTACTCCTTATGCAGCACAGATGGCTGCTGAGACTGCTACGAAGGCAGCACTGGTACACGGTCTCAAGACCGTAGATGTATTTGTAAAGGGTCCCGGTTCAGGACGTGAAGCAGCAATCCGCGCTTTGTCCGCATGCGGACTTGAAGTTACCAGTATCCGTGACGTGACGCCGGTACCCCACAATGGATGCCGTCCGCCCAAACGTAGAAGAGTCTAATCAAGCAGGAGGTCATTAGAATGGCAGTAAATAGAGTACCGGTTCTGAAAAGATGCAGATCCCTTGGACTGGATCCTGTATATCTGGGAATTGATAAGAAGTCCACCCGTCAGTTGAAGCGCGCCAATCGGAAGGTATCCGAGTATGGCCTTCAGCTGAGAGAGAAGCAGAAAGCAAAATTCATCTACGGAGTGCTGGAGAAGCCCTTCCGTAATTACTATAAGAAGGCAGACCAGATGTCCGGCCAGACCGGTGAGAACCTGATGGCTATGCTGGAGCTGCGTCTGGACAATGTCATTTTCCGTATGGGATTTGCCAGAACCAGAAAAGAAGCAAGACAGATCGTTGACCACAAGCATGTTCTGGTAAACGGCAAGCAGGTCAACATTCCTTCCTATCAGACCCATCCCGGCGATGTGATCGAGATCAAGGAAGGTAAGAAGGATTCTCAGCGCTACAAGGACATCCTTGAGGTAACAGGCGGACGTATGGCTCCGGAATGGATCGATGTGAATCAGGAAGCACTGCAGGGCACGGTAAAAGAGGTTCCCGCACGTGATGCCATCGATGTTCCTGTTAATGAGATGCTTATCGTCGAGCTGTATTCCAAATAATCGGCAGCGACATAACCCTCGACAGTACATTTTCCCAAAAGGAGGGGCCTGTAGGTGTTTGATTTTAACAAACCGAAGATTGAGATTACGGAGATTTCTGAAGATAAAAAGTTTGGCAGATTCGTAGTTGAACCGCTGGAGCGGGGATACGGAACCACGCTGGGCAATTCCCTTCGGAGGATCATGCTCTCTTCTCTTCCTGGGGCGGCGGTAAGCCAGGTTAAGATCGAAGGCGTTCTTCATGAATTCAGTTCTATTCCCGGAGTGAAGGAAGACGTTACCGAGATCATCATGAACCTGAAGAGCCTTGCCATCAAGAATACCAGTGAAACCAATGAGGCCAAGATTGCCTACATTGAGTTTGAGGGGGAAGGCGTTGTAAAAGCATCTGATATCCAGGTAGACCAGGACATTGAAATTATGAACCCCGATCAGGTAATTGCTACTCTGAACGGGGGACCGGACAGTAAGCTCTACATGGAGCTGACCATTACCCGGGGACGGGGATATGTGAGTGCCGACAAGGGGAAGACGGAGGATATGCCCATCGGCGTGATTGCCGTGGATGCCATCTATACCCCTGTGGAAAGGGTCAATCTTACCGTAGAGAATACCCGTGTGGGACAGATTACGGATTATGATAAGCTGACTCTGGATGTACATACCAAGGGTACTCTGGATCCGGACGAGGCAGTGAGCCTGGCAGCCAAGGTATTAAGTGAACATCTGAAGCTGTTCATTGATCTTTCTGAGAATGCGAAGACGGCAGAAGTTATGATAGAGAAGGAGGACAACGAGAAGGAGAAGGTTCTGGAGATGAATATCGACGAACTGGAGCTTTCCGTGCGTTCCTATAACTGTCTGAAGCGTGCCGGCATCAATACAGTAGAAGAATTATGCAACAAGACTTCCGACGATATGATGAAGGTCCGGAATCTGGGCCGCAAGTCTTTGGAGGAAGTTTTGGCTAAGCTCAAGGAGCTGGGATTACAGCTAAGTCCCGGGGAAGAGCAATAAGAGAGATTTGTAGAATTAAGCGGGGAGTCAGTAAGTCCGAAGAAGCATGGCTTTCCGTTCCACAAATGGAGGATAATAGAAATGGCTGGATACAAGAAACTGGGAAGAACCTCTGACCAGAGAAAAGCTTTATTGAGAAACCAGGTAACGAATCTGCTCTACCATGGCAAGATTCGTACCACCGAGACCAAGGCTAAGGAGATCCGCAAGATTGCAGAGGGCCTGATTGCCTCGGCTGTTCGGGAAAGGGACAACTTCGAGACCGTAACCGTTACTGCCAAGGTTGCCCGCAAGGATGCAGAAGGCAAGCGGGTGAAGGAAGTAAAGGACGGCAAGAAGGTAACCGTATATGACGAAGTGCAAAAGGAGATCAAGAAGGACAGTCCCTCCAGACTTCATGCAAGACGTCAGATGATGAAGGTCTTCTATCCCGTTACAGAAGTTCCGGCTTCCAACAAGGGCAAGAAGAAGAATACCAAGCAGGTGGATCTGGTTGCCAAGATGTTCGATGAGATCGCTCCCAAGTATGCAGACCGCAACGGTGGCTACACCCGTATCGTTAAGATCGGACCCCGGAAGGGTGATGCAGCCATGGAAGTTCTGATTGAGCTGGTATAATTGGCAGAACCATAGATCATAGACGGTTATGGTGCCAGGCACCGGTTCCATCCTTTCTTAGAGTGGGGGGATATTCCCCGGGGAGATGCAGGCCCCGGTGGGATATCCCCCTTCTCACGTTAAAGTCCTGACACTTTGGTGCTGTCTTTGGATGGAAGGATCCAGAGATGGTCAGGGCTTAGTCCGGCAGGCTGGCTTCAGACTTTCCCATGTGGCGGGACGGAACACTTCATAGCATTGGGATCCTAAGAAAGGCAGGAAATGAAATTATGACTTCTACCACTCCGGAATATATTCTGATTACCGGCGCTTCCCACGGCATAGGCCGGGCGGCAGCCCTGGCTTTTGCCCGATCCGGTTATTCTATCCTGGCGGTCGCCCGCAACAAGGATCATTCTCTGGAGACCCTCCGACAGGAGATTCTGCAGGAAAGCTTAC
The DNA here is from genome assembly GCA_963661545.1 of Lachnospiraceae bacterium. Taxonomy (GTDB): domain Bacteria; phylum Bacillota; class Clostridia; order Lachnospirales; family Lachnospiraceae; genus Scatomonas. Next base: position 30,223 of record CAVLCU010000005.1, read on the forward strand.
AGGAAGATCCGCAGGGTTTGCCTCCCGTAGAATGTCTGATTCGGGCTGGAGATGTGGGGGATGAGACCTTTATCCGGGAACTTTTTTCTTTCCTGGAGGAACAAGGAAGCCTGAAGGCCCTGATCAACAATGCGGGTATCTCCCAGATTGGCCTTCTTCAGGAGATGTCTCTGGATCAGTGGAACCGCATGTTCCAGACCAACGTGACCTCCCTCTTCCTGACCTGTCGGTCGGCCATTCCCCTCTTTTTGCGGGCCGGTCAGGGTTCCATCGTCAATATTTCCTCTGTCTGGGGCTCTGTGGGAGCCTCCTGCGAGGTTGCCTACTCCGCCACCAAGGGGGCCATCAATTCCTTCACCCGAGCTCTGGCCAAGGAACTGGCGCCCAGCGGAATCCGGGTCAATGCAGCCGCCTTCGGCGCCATCGACACCTCTATGAACAGCTTCCTGTCCCCGGAGGAGCGAAGCCAGCTGGAGGAAGAGATTCCCATGGGGCGTTATGGCAGTCCTCAGGAGGCCGCTGATCTGGTACTGGGACTGGCCCTTCACCATCCCTACCTGACCGGCCAGGTGGTCACCATGGATGGAGGCTGGATCTAGGCATGCCCCCGTCCGGAGGAAGAATGTAACCCGGAGGCAGGACGCATCCGTGTCTTTCAAACTATGGAGTTACGAATCGATATGAGATCTTATAAACACACCATCGCTGCCTGCTTTATCGGATATATCGTGCAGGCTATTGTCAATAATTTTGTTCCTCTTTTGTTTGTCATGTTTCGGCAGAACTATCAGATTCCCATGTCCCAGATTACCTTGCTGATTACCTTGAACTTCCTGATTCAGCTGCTGGTGGATGGGGTTTCTACCGGATTTATCGCCAGGATGGGCTATCGTTTTTCGATTGTGCTGGCTCATGTCTGTGCGGCAGCCGGGCTGATTTTGCTGACCTTTTTGCCGGACTGTCTTCCCAATCCTTTTATCGGGATTTTGATTCCTGTGATGGTATATGCCCTGGGAGGGGGACTGACAGAGGTTCTGCTGAGTCCTATTATGGAGGCCTGTCCTACCGATAATAAGGAGGGGGCCATGAGTCTTTTGCATTCCTTCTATTGCTGGGGATTTATGGGAGTGGTGGCTGTCTCCACGGCTTTTTTCGCCCTCTTTGGAATATCCAACTGGAGGATTCTGGCCTTGATCTGGGCTTGCATCCCGGTAGCGAATGGTATTCTCTTTAGCCAGGTTCCCATTCAAAGTGTAGATGAGGGGGAGGAAGAGGGTTTGGGCATCCGAGGCCTTTTCTCTAAAGGGATTTTCTGGCTGCTGATGCTTATGATGATGTGTGCGGGAGCCTCAGAGCAGGCGGTCAGTCAATGGGCTTCTACCTTTGCCGAGCAGGGGCTGGGTCTGACCAAGACGGTGGGAGACCTGGCAGGACCCATGACCTTCGCAGCCATGATGGGGATTGCAAGGGTCGTTTATGGAAGATCCGGGAAGAAGATGAATCTGGATCGCTTCATGACCTTTAGCTGCTTCCTTTGTCTGGCCTCTTATCTGTGCATTTCTCTGATTCGGATCCCCCTGGTGGGAGTGATTGGATGCGCAGTATGCGGCTTTTCCGTGGCCATTCTCTGGCCCGGAACCTTCAGCAAGGCCTCTGCAGTGCTCAAGGGAGGCGGAACAGCCATGTTTGCCATGCTGGCTTTGGCTGGAGACGTGGGCTGCTCCGCCGGTCCTACTTTGGCTGGTTTTGTGGCAGGAAGCCTGGGGGACAACCTGCGGATGGGAATCCTGGGCGCCATTATTTTCCCCATCCTCATGCTTGTGGGGGTATTGATCCTGTCTCGCTCTTCAGCTGACAAGAGCTAACCTTGCAGCTCTTGCGACAGCAGGCGATGCCATAGCCCAGGATCTTTTGGATGCCATCCTGGCAGAAGCGGTCCGCGTAATGCTTTTGGGTAATCTGTGTGAGAGCTCTTTGGCAGACCTTGTCCAGTCCGTCGGATTCTGTATATTTGACCTCTATGACAATTCCTACGGCGGCTCCGGTGTCCGTGTCATTGGCCTGAATCATGATATCGCTGAAACCGTCACCGGCCTCCTGGTTGGAGGTCACCAGCCAGTCGGACTTGAAGCTTAGAATACCCAGAAGAAGGCCATGGTAAAAATTCTCCTTTAGAGCGCTTTTTACCGCGGTATCTCGAACACTGATGGTCTTTTTCATATAGGCAGTAAAGAGATCCTCTACCTCTTTTGCCTGCCCCTGCAGGAGGGCATTGCAGAAGTGCATCAGCATTTGCCCGTCCTGCCCTACAGAGACCTTGAAGAGAACTAAAATTTGTTCCGTAACAATATTTCGTATTTCACGATTGGGGATGGCCAGATGGTAACGATTCCCATCTGGCAGTCCGCGTTGTGTCAAGTAACCGGTCATGAACAGGGCACTCCAAATGTTCTCTGTGGAGGCGTACAGCTCTTTGTAAGTCAGATCCTGACGAATTTCCTTTTGCACGCTTCCACCGTTGACCAGGTGCTCCAGTTCGGATTTGGTGGGCTCTGCCTGTCTCCCTAAATCGTGGACAAAATGGGAAATGAGGTCATTACTGCTGGTATGCAGCCAATAGTTCTGCGGGGGCAACAGGTTGTTTTTCCTGCGATCCTTGCAATAATTGATCACGTCCCAGGGGCAATAGATGTCTGTGGCGCCAAAACGATATCCGTCATACCATTCCTTGACGGTCTGAAAATCCCCCTCCAGCTTGTAGAAACGAAGCATCTCTCTCACTTCTTCATCGGTAAAGCCATAATATTCATCGAAGTCTGTCGAAGTAATAGAATGAACAACAAGATTGTTTAATCCGGTAAAAATACTTTCCTTTGCAACCCGTAAACAGCCTGTCAGAACTGCAAAATACAGATTTTCATTGGTTTTCAAGGCATTTCCAAATAGATTTCGGATCAGAAGGGTCATGGGCTCATAGTAATTGTGCTCATTTGCCTTCGCCAAAGGCACATCATACTCGTCCATGAGCAGGATGACTTCCCGATTATAATGCTTTCGCAGAAGTTCGGTGAGCTCATAGAGACTGTAAACCAGGGTATCCTCGGTCATATCCTGCTTCAAAAGTTGGGAAAAAAGCTCCTTATCTGTGCCGGTAAGGCGATTGCTGTCCAAAAGGAACTGAAAGCGTCTGGCTTCCGCGTTGATGGTTTTGGTCAGCAGCTGCCTGGCCTCTGCAAAAGAGTCCGCTTCAATTCCCTTCAAGCTAAGGAATATAACAGGAAACTTCCCCATATATCTCTGGCAGAGGGTGGTTCTGTGAGAAATATATAAGCCGTCGAAGAGCTGGGGGTCGCAGCCGATCTCAAAAAAGTTCTTCAGCATGCTTATATTCAGAGTCTTGCCAAAACGGCGGGGACGGGTAAAGAGGTTGACCTCTCCCCAGTTTAAGAGAAGGTCTTCTATGAGTCTCGTCTTATCTACATAATAAAATCCGCTTCGCCGCAGCTTTTCAAAACTTTCAATTCCAATAGGGAGTATTTTTTGCTCCTCCATGCGGGACTTCCCCCCTTTCAGACCTGTATGGATAGTCATCCACGATTACTGGTTTCTGCCCTTATTATACACGAGAAGATGTGAAATGGGAATAAGCCATTAGGAGACTTGTCATTCCCAGGAGGATGTATTACAATGGGCTTGATTCTTGTAATTAATGAATGAAATGGTATAGAAGGGAGATGTTCCGTGAAGAAGAAGCTTTTATTTGTCTTCAATCCCCGGTCTGGGCGGGGACAGATCCGAGGAAGGCTGCTGGACATTCTGGATATCTTTGTAAAGCATGATTATGAGGTGATGACCCATCCCACCCAATGCTCCGGAGATGCCTGTCAGGTGGTGGAGGCTTATGCCCACCGGATGGATTTGATCGTATGCAGCGGAGGGGACGGAACCCTGGACGAGGTGGTGACCGGTCTGATGCGGTCCAAAGCCCGGACTCCTGTGGGATATATTCCCTCCGGCAGTACCAATGATTTTGCCAATAGCCTGGGCATCTCCAAGAATATGATTCAGGCGGCCAAGGACATTGTGGAGGGGGATTGTTTTTTCTGTGATGTGGGTGCCTTTAATAACAAGTACTTTGTCTATATTGCGGCCTTTGGGCTCTTCACGGATGTTTCCTATGAGACAGACCAGAATCTGAAGAATGCCCTGGGACACCTGGCCTATCTCCTGGAAGCCACCAAGCGGATCTTCAATGTACCTACCTTCTGGATCAAGGTGGACGGGGGAGAGGAACATCAACTGGAAGGGGAGTTCATCTATGGTATGGTGACCAATACCCGATCCGTGGGAGGCATGAAGAATATAGCCGGCAAGTATGTGGAGATGGATGACGGCCTCTTCGAGGTGACCCTGATCCATCCGGTGAAGAATCCCCTGGAACTGAACGAGGTGATCACTGCCCTCCTGTCGGGGGAGCCCAAGACCCCCCTCATTGAATACTTTAAGACAGAGAGGATCACGGTGGAAGCCAGAGAGGAGATTGCCTGGACCCTGGATGGGGAGCGGGGAGGAGAATATGCCTACGCCCGTATCGAGAACTGCAAGCAGGTCTTGCCCCTGTTCCTGAAACCCTGGAAGTAGCAAAAAGCCGGGGGAGCAAGCCGGGCAGGCGCTGACGCTGCCCAGGTATGCCGGAGCCCAAGAAAAGCCCTGGGATTTTGTGCGTTTTGTTTAATTCTCTAAAAAGGAAGGGGGATAATTATTTAAAAAGCACGAAATCTTGTGCGAAAGCCAAAAAGCACTTGCATTTTCAGGGGCTTTGCGTTATGGTAGAACAAGGTTAGGAAAATTACATAGGATATGCGTATGTTAGACAAGGGCGTTCTACAAGAGGAGTGGAATGCCCTTTTCTTTATCTGTCGCGGCCAAAGACCAGAACCAAGATACAGGACATGCGTAAATACACCAGAGAAAGGAAGAGAGAACATGGGAGAATATGTGAATGCAGCAAAAATCTTTGGAGAGAATGTGTTCAATGATGCGGTGATGCAGGAACGCCTTCCGAAAAAAGTCTATCAGAAGCTGAAGGATATCATCGAGGAGGGAGGAGAACTGGATCTGGGCACCGCCGATGTCATCGCTCATGAGATGAAGGAATGGGCCATCGAGAAGGGCGCCACCCACTATACCCATTGGTTCCAGCCCCTGACCGGTGTGACCGCAGAGAAGCATGACTCCTTTATTACAGCTCCCCTGCCCAGCGGCAAGGTGCTGATGAGCTTCTCCGGCAAGGAGCTGATCAAGGGTGAGCCGGATGCCTCTTCCTTTCCTTCCGGCGGTCTGAGAGCAACTTTTGAGGCCAGAGGATATACTGCCTGGGATTGCACCTCCCCGGCCTTTGTACGTCAGGATGCGGCAGGAGCCACCCTGTGTATCCCCACAGCCTTCTGTTCCTACACCGGCGAGGCCCTGGACCAGAAGACCCCCCTGCTTCGTTCCATGGAGGCCATCAACAAGCAGTCCCTGCGTCTGCTCAAGCTTTTTGGCAATACCAGTTCCAAGAAGGTGACTCCCTCGGTAGGACCCGAGCAGGAATATTTCCTGGTAGATGCGGAAAAGTTCCTGCAGAGGAAGGATTTGATCTATACCGGTCGGACCCTCTTTGGGGCTATGCCCCCCAAGGGCCAGGAGATGGACGATCATTATTTCGGAACCATCCGTCAGAGAATCGCTTCCTTTATGAAGGATGTGAATATTGAGCTGTGGAAGCTGGGCGTTACAGCCAAGACCCAGCACAATGAGGTGGCACCGGCTCAGCACGAGCTGGCACCTATTTATGCAGAGGCCAACGTGGCAGTGGATCACAACCAGATTGTGATGCAGACCCTGAAGCGGGTGGCCTGCCAGCATGGCATGAAGTGCCTCCTGCATGAGAAGCCCTTTGCCGGTGTTAATGGATCCGGTAAGCACAACAACTGGTCCATTACCACCGATGACGGCATTAACCTGCTGGATCCCGGCCGGACTCCCCACGAGAATATCCAGTTCCTGCTGGTTCTGTCCTGTATCATCAAGGCGGTGGACAAGCATGCGGGCCTCTTAAGAGAATCTGCTGCTGACCCGGGCAATGACCACAGATTGGGAGCCAACGAGGCGCCGCCGGCCATCATCTCTATTTTCCTGGGAGAACAGCTCAAGGATGTGGTGGATCAGCTCATCAGCACCGGTGTTGCCACCAGCAGCATCAAGGGGGGTAAGCTGGAGACCGGTGTCAAGAGTCTGCCGGATCTCAACAAGGATGCCACAGACCGGAACCGGACCTCACCCTTTGCCTTTACCGGCAACAAGTTTGAATTCCGTATGGTGGGCTCCAGGGATTCCATCGCAGGTCCCAATATTGTCCTGAATACCATCGTGGCAGAGGCTTTCTGCGAGGCCTGTGACCTGCTGGAGGGAGTAGACAACTTCGATGAGGCGGTTCATGATCTGATCAAGAAGAACCTGAGCGACCACCAGAGAATCATCTTCAACGGCAATGGATATTCCGATGCCTGGGTAGAAGAGGCCGAGAAGAGAGGCCTGCCCAATATCCGGTCCATGGTGGAGGCAGTTCCGGAGCTGGTGAAGAAGGAAAGCGTGGAGATGTTCGAGAAGTTCGGCGTCTTCACCAAGACGGAGCTGGAATCCCGGGAAGAGGTGAAATACGAGAATTATACCAAGACCATCAATATAGAAGCAAAGACCATGATCGACATGGCCGGCAAGCAGATTATTCCGGCTGTAGTCAAATATACCAAGGCTCTGGCTGAGACCATCGTATCGGTTCAGGCAGCCGGTGTCAGCGAGGTGTCTGTACAGAAGGGTCTGCTGGAGGAGACCAGCACCCTGCTGAAGAAGACCCAGGAGGCTTTGAAGAAGCTCATCGATGTAGAGGCAGAGGCCTTTGCTATGGCAGAGGGAAGAGACCAGGCTGTCTTCTATCATGAGAAGGTGATCCCGGCTATGGCAGAGCTCCGTGCACCGGTGGATGAGCTGGAGATGCTGGTAGACAAGGATCTGTGGCCCATGCCCTCCTATGGAGATCTGATCTTTGAGGTTTAACAGGGAACAGATAGATGGCCTGCAGGATCTTACATCCCCTGCCTGGGCTTTTGTCCCTGCAAACAAATATTACATAAGTATTTCAAAAATATTAAAAAGCAACCGTTTTGCGGTTGCTTTTTTTTCTCCCATCTGTTATACTTAGCCCGTTCCCGGAGTCTCCTATGCTGCCCGGAACCATAACTTTGAACGCAAAAGACCTGCCTGAGAGGGTCATTTCTGGTGAATTTCATGAAATGAGAAAAAAGATACCAAAAAAATAACAAAATTTCCCCTTTTCATTTTGTGCATTTTGTATTAGAATGAGGATTATGGGAGTGAGGAGCACGAAATAAGCCGTGCTCTCGCAGGTTTCGGTATTTTGACACCCAAACCAACTATATGTATGTATTAGGGAGAAAGGGACACAGAGATGATTTCAAACCAGATTTTGCAAAATACGATTGAGGGTCTTAAGAGTATTTCCAAGATGGATATGGGCGTGTTGGATACAGAGGGGAAGGTTCTGGTAGCCACCTGCCCGGAGATAGAGGTGGATCCCGGCGAGATTACGAATTTCGCCCAGTCCCAGGCGGAGGCCTTGACCATGAAGAATTACCAGTTCTTCAAGGTCTTCGATGAGCTTCAGCTGGAATATGTGCTGGTGACCAAAGGGGACAGTGACGAGAGCCTTCTGGTAGGCAAGATGGCTACCTTTCAGCTGCAAAGTCTGCTGACGGCCTATAAAGAGCGCTTTGATAAGGATAATTTCATTAAGAACCTTCTGCTGGATAACCTGCTCCTGGTGGATATCTACAATCGTGCCAAGAAGCTGCACATCGAGGTGGATGCCCGCAGGGTGGTCTTCATCCTGGAGGCCAGCCCGGACAGGGATCAGGGCAACCTGGAGAATATCAGCAATCTCTTTGGCAGCAAGTCGGGAGATTTCATTACGGCAGTAGACGAGAAGAGTATTATCATTGTCAAGGAATTGGCAGATGGGGAGGGCTATCCCCAGGCAGATAAGATTGCAGCTGCGATTTTGGAGGTAGCCGGCCACGAGGGAGGCGATCGGGTTCATATCGCCTATGGAACCATTGTCAAGGAGCTCAAGGAGGTATCCCGCTCCTACAAGGAAGCCAGAATGGCCTTGGATGTGGGTAAGATCTTCTTCGATGACAGGAATGTGATTGCCTATAGCTCCCTGGGAATCGGACGTTTGATCTATCAGCTGCCCATTCCCCTGTGCAAGATGTTCATTAAGGAGATTTTCGAGAACAAATCTCCGGACGATTTCGACGAGGAGACTCTGACCACCATCAATAAGTTCTTTGAGAATAATCTGAATGTCTCCGAGACCTCTAGGCAGCTCTATATTCACCGCAATACTCTGGTATACCGGCTGGATAAGCTGCAGAAGAGCACGGGGCTGGATCTTCGCATTTTTGAGGATGCCATTACCTTCAAGATTGCCCTTATGGTAGTCAGATATATGAAGTATATGGAGACCCTGGACTTCTGACATCCAGTCGGAAGAAACAGGGCTTTCATCAGGTAACAGGAGGAGTACAAGTCGTATGATAACTTTAGAAGGTGTAAGCAAGAGTTATGACAAGGGCAAACCGGCCATTGATAACATATCCTTGCACATTGACAAGGGGGAGTTCGTGTTCGTGGTAGGCAACAGTGGTTCGGGCAAGTCGACCCTGGTGAAGCTGCTGCTCAAGGAGCTGGATCCCACCTCCGGAACCATTACGGTGAACGGGAAGACCCTGAACAAGCTTCCCCGGCGGAGAATCCCCAAGTATCGAAGAGGAATCGGGGTGGTATTCCAGGATTTCCGTCTGCTGAAGGACCGGAATGTCTATGAGAATGTGGCCTTCGCCCAGCGGGTCATTGAGAAGCCCAACCGGGTCATCAAGAAAAGGGTGCCGGAGGTGCTGACCCTGGTGGGATTGGCGGACAAGTATCGGTCCAGACCCCGGGAGCTGTCCGGAGGAGAACAGCAGCGGGTGGCTCTGGCTCGAGCCTTGGTGAACCGGCCGGAGATTCTTCTGGCAGACGAGCCCACCGGTAACCTGGATCCTAAGAATTCCAATGAGATTATGAAGCTGCTGGAGGAGATCAATGCCCGGGGAACCACGGTTTTGGTGGTAACCCACAATCGGGAGATTGTCAATGCCATGAGAAAGCGGGTGATCCGTCTGCGGAAAGGCGTCATTGTAAGCGACGAAAAAGAAGGTGTCTACGTTGAGGATTAGTACAGTTGGCTACAGCGCAAAGCAAGGCGTGAAGAATATCTGGAGGAATAAGATGTTCTCCCTGGCTTCTTTGGCCACCATGGGCGCCTGCATTTTCCTGTTTGGCCTGTTTTTTTCCATTATTATCAACTTTACCTACATTCTGAAGAATGTGGAGACCAATGTAGGAATTACCGTATTCTTTGATGAGAATCTGGACCAGGCTTCCATCGATCTGATTGGCCAGGAGATCTGCAACCGGACGGACGTGGTCAAGGAATGCAAGTATGTCTCGGCGGACGAGGCCTGGGAGTCCTATGCGGAGCAATATTTTGAAGGCAATACCCAGGCGGCAGAGGGCTTCAAGGCCAATAAGGATAATCCCCTGGCCAATTCAGCCCACTATGAGGTCTATGTCAACAATATCGAGGACCAGGAGGCTCTGGCAGAGTATATCAAGGGACTGGATGGGGTCAGGACGGTGAATCAGTCCCAGCAGGCTTCGGCCACCCTCTCTACGGTAAACAAGCTGATTGCTACCGTTTCCGTCATTATCATTATTATTTTGCTGGCAGTTTCTGTATTTCTTATCAGCAATACCGTTACGGTAGGTATTACCGTAAGGAAGGAAGAGATCGGGATTATGAAGCTCATTGGAGCCACCAATATCTTCGTCCGCCTTCCCTTTATCCTGGAGGGTATCCTTATTGGATTGGTGGGAGCCGCTATCCCCCTGACCCTCTTGTATTTCCTCTACAATCAGGCAGTCAAGTACATTCTGACCCGCTTCAGCGTTCTCCAGGACTTCATGAACGGTCTGCTGCCGGTAGACCAGGTATTCCGAATCCTCCTGCCGGTGGGTTTGATCCTGGGTATGGGAATTGGTTTCGTAGGAAGTATGCTGACCATACGGAAGCATTTGAAGGTCTGAAAGTCTGAAAGAGGGTTTTTCAGTGGAAGATAAGAAAAACAGGGGCCTGGGTGCAAAATATTTCTTAGGAGGGGTTTTGGCTGCTTGTATGGCCATGACCCTTCTGTATTTTCTGCTTATGTGGCTTCCCCTGGGGGGCTCCCCCAGCAAGCCGGACAGCATCCAGGCTCAGCGGAAGATTAAGGAGATCCAGCGCCTCATCAACAGGAACTATCTGGGGCAGGTAGATGAAGAGCAGCAGACGGATTATATGTTCCTGGGTTTGGTGGCCGGTCTGGGAGATCGGTATTCGACCTATTATACGGCAGAGGAATATGCATCCATCAAGAAGGAGCAGGAAGGCTCCTATGTAGGCATCGGCATCACCATCGCCCAGCAAAGTGAGGGGGGCAGACTGGTGGTGCTGGCCTGCGTGGAGGATTCACCGGCGGATCGGGCGGGAGTACAGGTGGGAGACCAGATCCAAACCATCAATGGGAAGGATACAGAGGGCATGACCTCCTCTCAGGCAGTAGAATTGATCCAGCAGTCCGGAGAGGAGAAGATTCATCTTAGCCTGATCCGGGAGGGCAGCCAGGAGCCCCTTACGGTGGAGGTAACCCGGGAGACAGTGGAGGTCAAGTCTGTGGAGGCAGAGGTCCTGGATTCGGATATGGGTTATATCCGGATTACAGAATTCACAGGGGTCACGGCCCAGCAATTTGAAGATGCCCTTGCCCGGCTGCAGGGGGAGAAGATCAAGAGTCTGATCATCGATCTGCGGGATAATCCCGGGGGTCTGGTGGATGCGGTCTGTGATACCCTAAGCCAGATTCTCCCCAAGGGGGTTATCGTCTATACGGAGGACAAGGATGGCAATCGCAAGGAAAGAGATTGCGAGGGCAAGACTCCCCTGGAACTGCCCCTGGTGGTCCTGGTCAATGGCAGCAGCGCCAGTTCCGCAGAGATCTTTGCCGGAGCTGTTCAGGACTACCAGATAGGTACCATTGTGGGAACTACCACCTACGGGAAGGGGATTGTGCAAAATACCTATCACCTGTCGGATGACAGCGTGGTCAAGCTGACGGTTTCTCATTATTATACCCCCAAGGGGAATGACATCCATGGCAGGGGAATCCGGCCGGATGTGGAGGTAGACCAGGCAGAGGACACCGATACCGATGCCCAGCTGGAGAAGGCCAAAGAACTTCTGCAATCCTAGACTTGGTTACAGTGTCAAAAGCCTGAGCCCACGACATGCTCGCATGTCGGTGGGGG
>CAVLCU010000006.1:0-30162 GCA_963661545.1 Lachnospiraceae bacterium
GGCTAAGATCCTGCAGCTGGATGTGGATCCGGCAGAGATCAATAAAAATGTCATTGTATCCGGCAGCGTCATTGGAGACCTGAAGGAGGTATTGAAGGCTTTGCTTCCCCGTCTGAACCAAAAGGATGGGAGAGAATGGCTGGCTGAGGTTGCCAGGATGAAGGAAGCCTATCCCCTGTCCTACTCGCAGGAAGATCTGACAGGACCCTATATCATTGAGGAAATCTATCGGGTGACCAAGGGGGACGCCATTATCTGTACAGACGTGGGTCAGCACCAGATGTGGGCAGCCCAGTATTATCAATATACCTCTCCCCGCACCTTCCTGACCTCCGGAGGCCTGGGAACCATGGGATATGGCCTAGGGGCGGCCATGGGGGCCCAGTGCGGCCGGCCGGACAAGACGGTCATCAATGTGGGAGGAGATGGCTGCTTCCGCATGAACATGAATGAGGTAGCTACCCTGGCTCGCTACAATATTCCGGTAATCGAGGTAGTGATCAATAACCACGTACTGGGCATGGTTCGCCAGTGGCAGACCCTCTTCTATGGAAAGAGATACTCCCATACCATCCTTCAGGACAAGGTGGACTTTGTCAAGGTGGCAGAGGCTCTGGGAGCCACCGGTATCCGGGTAACCAAGAAGGAAGAATTCGGACCGGCTCTGGAGAAGGCCATAGCTTTGAAGGCACCGGTGGTTATCGACTGCCAGATCGACTGCGATGACAAGGTATTTCCCATGGTTCCGGCAGGACAGGACAACAGCCAGGTCTTCGATGAATCAGATATCTGAGACTGTGTATTGACATTAAAATAACAAAGGTTTATGATGTTTGTGTTGTGCGACAGAATGAACGGATTAGGAGGATGATATCGTGAGCAGAGTATATAATTTTTCGGCCGGACCGGCGGTTCTGCCGGAGGAGGTCTTGAGAGAAGCCCAGGAGGAGATGCTGGATTACAGGGGCTGTGGCATGTCTGTCATGGAGATGAGCCACCGTTCTAAGATGTTTGACCAGATTATCCAGGAAGCGGAGGCAGATCTGAGGGATCTGATGCATATCCCTTCCCATTACAAGGTGCTTTTCCTGCAGGGCGGCGCCTCCTTGCAATTTGCCCAGATTCCCATGAATCTGATGAAGAACCGGGTGGCGGATTATATTGTGACCGGCCAATGGGCCAAGAAGGCATGGCAGGAGGCTCAGAAGTTTGGCAAGGCTAATAAGATCGCTTCCTCCGAGGATAAGACCTTCTCTTATATTCCGGATTGCTCCGACCTGCCCATTAGCCCGGATGCAGACTATGTCTATATTTGTGAAAATAATACCATTTACGGAACCAAATATAAGAAGCTGCCCAATACCAAGGGAAAGCTCCTGGTAGCGGACGTGTCCTCCTGCTTCCTGTCTGAGCCGGTGGATGTGGAGCAATATGGCATCATCTACGGCGGTGTTCAGAAGAATATCGGGCCGGCCGGTATGGTTATCTCTATTGTCCGGGAGGATCTGATTACAGACGATGTGCTGGAAGGAACCCCCACCATGATGAAGTTTAAGACCCAGGCAGATGCCGGTTCCCTCTACAATACCCCCAACTGCTACTGCATCTATATCTGCGGCAAGGTCTTCAAGTGGCTGAAGAAGATGGGCGGTTTGTCTGCCATGAAGGAACGCAATGAGAAGAAGGCTCAGCTCCTCTATGATTTCCTGGATTCCAGCCGTCTTTTCCACGGTACTGTGGTGAAGGAGGATCGTTCCCTGATGAATGTTCCCTTTGTAACCGGAGATGGGGATATGGATGCTAAGTTCGTGAAGGCTTCCAAGGAGGCCGGTCTGGAGAACCTGAAGGGTCATCGTACCGTAGGCGGGATGAGAGCCAGCATTTACAATGCCATGCCTATGGAAGGGGTGGAAGCCCTGGTTGCATTTATGAAGAAGTTTGAAGAGGAGAACCTGTGATGTATCAATATAGCTGCCTGAATCCTATCGCAGAGGTGGGACTTCAAAAATTCAACGAGGAATATCAGCAAACAGATAAGATCGAGGAGGCAGATGCCATTCTTGTCCGGAGTGCCAAAATGCATGATATGGAACTGCCGGAGAAGCTGCTGGTGGTAGGAAGAGCCGGAGCAGGGGTCAACAACATTCCCCTGGAATTGTGCGCAGAGCATGGCATCGTGGTCTTCAATACCCCCGGCGCCAATGCCAATGGGGTCAAAGAACTGGTACTGGCAGGGATGCTGCTGGCTTCCCGGGACATCGTGGGCGGTGTGGAATGGGTCAAAAGCCAGGAGGACAACCCGGATGTCGGCAAGCTGGCTGAGAAGCAGAAGAAGCAGTTTGCCGGCTGCGAGATCAGCGGCAAGAAGCTGGGCATCATCGGTCTGGGAGCCATCGGCCAGCTGGTGGCCAATGCAGCCACCCATCTGGGCATGGATGTCTATGGCTATGATCCCTATATTTCCGTAGATGCGGCCTGGAACCTGTCCCGCTCCATCCATCATATCCAGGATGTCAATGATATTTACAGAGATTGCGACTATATCACCATCCATGTACCTCTGACTGACAGCACCCGGGGCATGATCGGCAAGGAGGCCATCGCCCAGATGAAGGAGGGCGTGGTGCTTTTGAACTTTGCCAGGGATATCCTGGTGGATGAGACGGCTCTGGTGGAGGCCCTCAAGTCCGGTAAGGTGAAGAAGTATGTGACGGACTTTGCCAATCCCACGGTGGCAGGGGTGCCCGGTACTTTGATTACCCCTCATCTGGGAGCATCCACTGAGGAGGCAGAGGATAATTGTGCGGTTATGGCTGTCAAGGAGATCCGCAATTATATTGAAAATGGCAATATCCGCAATTCCGTAAACTATCCCAACTGTGATATGGGTATCTGCAGCGCAGAGGGCCGTATTGCCATCAATCACCGGAATATCGTCAATATGATCAATCAATTTACCAAGGTTATCGGCGACGCAGGTGTGAATATTGCCAATATGACCAACAAGAGCAAGGAGAATTATGCCTATACGCTCCTTGATCTGGAAACACCGGCAACCGAAGAGATTGTGAAGGCCCTGGAGGCCATCGATGGCGTGCTGAGGGTTCGTATCGTAAAGTAAAGATCCCTGCCGTCGAGGAATTGATACCACTACAAAGGAAAGGTAAGATATGGCTGAGATAAGACCTTTTCGGGCACTTCGTCCCAGCAGGGAGAAGGCAGCCCAGGTGGCAGCTTTGCCCTATGATGTATACAATCGCCAGGAAGCCAGACAGAAAGTGACAGGGGATTCCCTGTCCTTTCTGCGTATTGACCGGCCGGAGACCCAGTTTCCCCAGGATCAGGACATGTATGCTCCCTGCGTCTATCAAAAGGCAGACCAGATGCTGCGCCAGATGAGGGAAGATGGAATCTTCCTCCAGGATCCAAGCCCCTGCTATTATATCTATGAGTTGACCATGAATGGCCGGGTTCAGACCGGTTTGGTGGCCTGCTCCTCTGTAGACGACTACAGACAGGGAGTGGTGAGAAAGCATGAGAATACCCGCAAAGACAAGGAGGAGGATAGAATCCGCCATGTGGATGCCTGCAGTGCCCAGACAGGCCCCATTTTTCTGGCTTACCCCTCCCATGCGAGGGTGAAGGAGATCCTGGAGTCGGTGAAGAAGGAGACTGCTGCCGCTGCGGATTTCCTCTCTGAGGATGAAATCCGTCACCGGGTCTGGGTGATCGATGAGCCGGACCGGATAGCGGCCTTAACCGACTGCTTTGCCGCCATGCCCCATACCTATATTGCAGATGGCCACCACCGGGCCGCCTCTGCCGTGGCAGTCTCCCTGAAGAGACGCGAGGAGCATCCGGATTACAAGGGTCAGGAGGAGTTCAACTACTTTCTCTCCGTTCTCTTTCCGGAGGATGAGCTCCTGATCCTGGATTATAACCGGGTCTTGAAGGATCTGAACGGGAATCAGCCGGAGGAACTGCTGCTTCGGCTGGAGCGGGCCTTTGTGGTAAACAAGGTGGGCAGGAAGGCCTACCATCCGGCTCAAAAGGGTCAGATGGGTCTTTTCCTGGCCGGGGAATGGTATGCCCTGCAGGTGAGGCCGGAGTACTGCCGGGAGGATCCGGTGGGCAGGCTGGATGTATCCTACCTGCAAAGGGAGGTTCTGGAGCCCATCTGGGGCATCCGGGATCCCAAGACCGACCAAAGAATTGATTTTATCGGAGGCATTCGAGGCCTGGGAGAGCTGGAGCGCCGCTGCCGCACAGACTGCGCTGCAGCATTTGCCCTCTATCCCACCTCCATGCAGGAACTCTTTGCCGTGGCGGATGCAGGTCTTTTGATGCCCCCCAAATCCACCTGGTTTGAACCAAAACTGCGCAGTGGTCTCTTTATTCACCTGATTGAAAGATAAGGATCCCTCGCTTATACATAGAGGGGAAAGGTGAATTCTTCTTCCTGTTCCCGCAAAAGCCGGAAGGAGAGCTCCAGGTAGAGCCGGGTGTCATAATCCTCCAACTTCAATCGGGTTAATTCCTGAATCCGTTCCATACGGTTGATAAAGGTGCTTCGATGGATATACATCTTGTTGGCTGCCTGAGACATATTGAATTGTTCTTCAAAATAAGTAAAGAGGGTTTGATAATAGCTGGTCTGCTTGACCTGGTCATGCTTCTGCAAAAGGAGCAGGGCCGGGTGGCAGACCTGTTCTGGTTTAAAGATTCCTGTACCGTAATTCAACAGATATTCCAGCCCATAGTCATTGAAACGAAAATACCAGCGGGTGCTGTCCTTTTTCTTGCCGAATTCGATGGCATAGACGGCCTGCTTGAAATAAACACTCAGTTCCCGAAGACCGGTGAACTCCCGGCTGCAGCCGGCAATCATCAGTCCGTCTCTGACCAGATAGGCCAGGGACTGGTAGAAATCATAGATTTTGTCCAGACCGTAGAGGGACAGATTGATCAGCATGACCACATTTCCCTGATGTTCCACGGCACAGGTTCCCCGCCACCGTTCCTCCACCTGGGAGATCAGATAGGGGGGATAGAGCTCCTTTTTCAGTCGATGCTCCGGGAGATAGTAAAGCATCATATAGGTATGGTCGTCTCCCCAGCCGGTATTCTGGGTCAGGCGGTTGATATCCCTGGAATGGGGTACCTTACCTGCCAGACTGCTGGACAGAAAGGAATGCAGGTGGGTCTGCACCGAGGAGGTGAATTGAAAAGATCCGAAGCGCTGCAGCAGTAATTCCACAAATTCCGCCAGCTTGGACAGGATCAATCCCTCCCGATCCGCATAGGAGACATCCTCAATTCCCGCGATCAAGCGTCCGCAATATTTCCCCCCATAGCGAAAATTATAGAGCTTATAGTTCCTGTCATAATCAAAATCAAAGATGCCCCGGGCTGTCTCCAGGTTCCTCATATGGGGATTGGAGATGATATCATTGACCGTATCCAGGTTGATCTGGACATCATCCTCAAAAAGGGCAAAGGGAGAATTGATTTCATGGGCCGAGGCCACAATGGTAAATTGGTTGTCCACCAGACAGATGGGCAGGCGGAAATGCCGGTAGGTTTGCTGGACCAGGGTTCGGTAATCCTGATATTTCTCTACAATCTGAAGGCAGGAATTCTCCCACTCATCGTAGTAGTCATAGATATTCTGCAAATCGTTGTAGACCTCCCGGGCATTCACCTCCGGGGACAGGATAAAGAGAGTGGTAGCATCCGGTTCCCTCAGCTGGGGCCGGTGATAGCAGAGATAGGTGCCGGGGCCTACGCTTATATCCTCCTCGTTCAGGAGATAGAGATAGGAACTTCTGGCCTTGTCTGTCTCCTCCTTGTCTTTGTTTTCTGCCAGGCTATTTGCCTGGGAGGAATCATAGTATCTGGGACGGCCCAATTCCGGCTCCGCCTTCCGGGGCTTAATATATTCCAGGGAATATTTTTTGGATAGGTTACGATAGATGGCATCTGCATTTAATTTCATGTCTTGCCTCCCCAGGTTTTTCTATACACACTACACATTGTAGTGTCGGAAGGGGCAAAAGTCAATTATTTTGATGGATTTACGAAAATCTCATTATGCCCTATAATGTGGTTAAATCAATTTTTGGTAACCCATTACTACTCTATACACATTTTAGGAAGGACAGAGTGTCAAAGCTCTGTCCTTTCTTTTTGCATAAACGTCAATTGCAAAATCCCGGCAAAGTGTTTACAATAGATGAGACTGAATGTGGAAAGGAACTTTACTCCATGAGAGAACGACTGAAGCAAAAGCTGGAAAGCAACAGGGGAAAACGGTATTTTATTTTTTGGATCTTTTATTGGTCTGCCACGCTGGGCTTTTTGCTGGTACATTATCCGGCAGTGATGGGGGAGGACCAGAAGGAACTGGTCCGGGCCCGTCTGATGTTTGCAGCAGTATTGGCTTTCTTTCTATTTGCTGTGATTTTCTGCACCAAACGCTGGCTTCACAAGAAAAGACCGGAGAGGAAGGAAGACAAGAAGAGAATCAAAATCTGGCATTTTCTGGCCCTCTTTGCCAATGCAGCCTTTGCCTTTCTGATGATAGAGTATGTGAATAATGAGAACCTCCGGGAGATGAAATTTGCCTATGTGGCTCTGAACATTCTGGGAATCTATATCATCAGCCTGATCTTTCTCTTCTGGCTGAATTCCTTCCGAAGAGCCATGCTGGCGGTCTGTATTCTCTTTACGGTCATGAGCCTGATCTTCTACTATGTTTTTTTGTGCAGGGGAGAACCCCTGCAGCTCATCGATTTCTTCAGCTTCGGTACGGCTGTGGCTGTGGCAGGCACCTATGACTTTGTCGTGACCCGGGCTATTGCCCTGATGGTCCCCTTGAGCCTGTGTCTCGTGGGTCTCTATCTTCATTTCCCGGATTGGATGGTGGCCAAGAAGAAAAAGGGCAGGATTGGTATACGCCTGGGGGTAGGAGCCTTTATGATTTTCGGCTTTTGGTTCTTCCAGAATGTCAATTGGAACGGCAGCCTGGGCATCCTGACCAACCTGTGGGCCCCCATTAAGACCTACCGGGAATACGGGACCACCGTGGGCTTCTTCTGTGTGGCAAAATACATGAGGCTGACTGCACCGGAGGGTTATTCTGTGGCCAAGACGGAGGAGATTGCCCAGGAAGCAGAGAAAGAGCACCAGGCGGAGGCCGACTCCTCTGCATTCGGTCAGACGGGTTCCCAGGTGAAGCCGGTCAATATCATAGCCATTATGAGCGAGTCCTGGGCGGATTACCGTCTGGTGGGGGATCTGGAAACCAACGAGGAGGTGATGCCCTATTACGATTCCATGACAGAGAATACCATCAAGGGCCATACCCTGGTCTGCATCCGGGGAGGGGGTACGGCTAAGACAGAGTATGAATTCCTGACAGGAAATTCCGTAAAGCGGCATCCAGGCATGGTTCCCTATGTCAGCTATTTTACCCATAACCAATATTCCCTGGTAACGACCCTTGAGGCTCAGGGCTACCAGTCGGCAGCCATGCATCCCAACAAGGGGAGCAACTGGAAACGGACCACTGCCTACCGCCTGCTGGACTTTGATACCTTCTATACCAAGGATGATTTCGACGAATCTGTGGAGCGGATCCGGGGTCATATCAGTGACCGGGCGAATTTCGAGAAGATCATCCAGGTGATCGAGAACAAAGAAGACAGCAGCCAGCCCTTCTTCCTCTTTGATGTCACCATGCAAAATCATGGGGGCTATACCAATGCCACCTACCAAGGGGAGATCCAAGGAGAGAATTACCAGGACAGCGCCGCAGACCAGTACCTGTCCCTTTTACGGGAAAGCGACCAGGCCCTGGAATATCTGATCGAATACTTCAAAAACTGCCAGGAGCCCACCCTTATTGTGATGTTCGGGGACCATTATCCGGACCTGTCGGAGGAATTCACGGAAGCCATTTCCGGCAAAAAATATGAGGATCTGCCCCTGGAGGAAAAGGAAATGTACTTCGCTACCCCCTTCTTCATCTGGGCCAATTATGACATAGAGGAAGCGCAGGATGTGCTGACCAGCACCAACTACCTGGGCACCCTGATGCTGGAGCAGACCGGGCTGGAAATGACAGACTACAACTACTATCTGCAAGACCTGATGCAGGAAATGCCCGCCCTGAACCACCTGGGCTACATGGATGCGGAAGGCAGTTTCCACAGCTGGGAGGAGGCTGACCAGACCACCCAGGAAGAAGAGTGGGAGTACGAATGCCTCCAATACAACAACCTGGCCGAAAAACGAAACCGCCTCAACTGGTTCTTCACCCTGGACCAGTGAAATCCCTTGCATATTTTCGGAAATAAGGTAAAATATACCTTGAAAGCCCCGGACGGGGCTTTCAGAATAATGAATTGAGGAGAGAGCATGATTGCAGCAAATAATGTAACCCTGCGTGTGGGGAAGAAGGCACTTTTTGAGGATGTGAATATTAAGTTTACCGAGGGCAATTGCTACGGAATGATCGGAGCCAACGGGGCGGGCAAGTCTACCTTCCTGAAGATCCTCTCCGGTCAGCTGGAGCCCAGCAAGGGGGATGTATCCATTACGCCGGGGCAGCGGCTCTCCTTCCTGGAGCAGGATCATTTCAAATACGATGCCTATCCGGTGATGGATACGGTAATTATGGGCAATGCCAGACTCTATGAGGTTCGCCAGGAGAAGGATGCCCTCTATGCCAAGGAAGATTTTACCGATGAGGACGGGATCCGGGCCAGTGAGCTGGAGGCGGAATTCGCGGATATGAACGGCTGGGAGGCAGAGTCGGATGCGGAACAATTGCTCAACGGCCTGGGCATTCCCACAGATCTTCATATGGCGATTATGGGGGATTTGACCGGATCCGAGAAGGTGAAGGTTCTTCTGGCCAGAGCCCTCTTCGGCAATCCGGATATCCTGCTTCTGGATGAGCCCACCAACCACTTGGATCTGGATGCCATCGCCTGGCTGGAGGAATTCCTGATTAACTTTGAAAATACGGTTATTGTGGTATCCCATGACCGTTATTTCCTGAATAAGGTCTGCACCCAGATCGCCGATATTGATTATGGGAAAATCCAGCTCTATGCCGGCAACTATGATTTCTGGTTTGAATCCAGCCAGCTGCTGGTGAAGCAGATGAAGGAAGCCAACAAGAAGAAGGAAGAGAAGATTAAGGAGCTGCAGGATTTTATCTCCCGTTTCTCTGCCAATGCCTCCAAATCCAAGCAGGCCACATCCCGCAAGAGAGCCCTGGAGAAGATTCAGCTGGATGAGATCAAGCCCTCCAGCCGCAAGTATCCCTATATCGATTTTCGCCCCAACCGGGAGATCGGCAATGAGGTCTTGCAGGTGGAAGGTCTGACCAAGACAGTGGACGGGGTCAAGATACTGGACAACCTGACCTTTACCCTGGGCCGGGAGGACAAGGTGGCCTTCGTGGGAGGCAACGAGCAGGCCATTACCATGCTTTTCAAGATTCTCATGGATGAGGAAAAGCCGGATTCCGGTTATTATAAATGGGGCATTACCACCAGCCAGACCTATTTTCCCAAGGACAGCACGGCAGAGTTCGATTCGGATCTGACCATTGCCGAGTGGCTGACCCAATATTCCGAGATCAAGGATGTTACCTATGTCCGGGGCTTCCTGGGCCGGATGCTCTTCGCCGGGGAGGACGGGGTCAAGAAGGTGCGGGTTCTGTCCGGTGGGGAGAAGGTGCGCTGCCTCCTGTCCAAAATGATGATTTCCGGCGCCAACATCCTCTTGCTGGATGAGCCCACCAACCATCTGGACATGGAATCCATCACAGCACTCAATAATGGCCTGATCAAGTTCCCGGGGGTAGTCCTCTTTACCTGTCATGACCATCAATTTGTCCAGACCACCGCCAACCGGATTATGGAAATTCGGCCGGATGGTCAGCTCCTGGACAAGATTACCACCTATGATGAGTACCTGGCCAGCGATGAGATGGCCAGAAAACGCCATGTCTATACCATGACTGAGGAGGATAACTAGGGGAAATGAAAAAGCCGGTATTAGTGATTATGGCCGCTGGCCTGGGCAGCCGCTACGGGGGACTCAAGCAAATGGATCCCATGGATGACCAGGGGCATATTATCATGGATTATTCCATCTATGATGCGGTGCAGGCGGGGTTCGAAGATGTAGTCTTTATCATCAAGAGGGAAAATGAAGCCCTCTTTCGGGAATGTATCGGCGACCGCTTAAGCAGCCGGATCAAAACCCAATATGTCTATCAGGAACTGACCGATCTTCCCAGGGGCTATCAGGTGCCGGAGGGCAGAGTCAAACCCTGGGGTACGGGTCATGCCATTTTAAGCTGCAGAAAGGCTTTGGAGGAAACCCCCTTTGCCGTCATTAATGCGGATGACTATTATGGGAGAGAAGCCTTTCGCCTGATCTATCAGTACCTGGCCTCCCACCAGGACGATGAGAGATACCGCTATGCCATGGTAGGGTATGCCATTGGCAATACAGTGACGGAGCACGGGTCTGTGGCCCGGGGAGTCTGCCGGATCGATGACCAGGGGCATCTGACCAATATCAGGGAGCGCACCCGGATTGAGAAAAGGGGAACAGGCATCGCCTATACGGAGGATGAGGGGGCCAGCTGGATCGGTCTGCCGGAGGATACTACCGTATCCATGAATCTCTGGGGCTTTAGCCCGGCCATGCTAAGAGAGCTAAAGGAGCGCTTTCCGGCCTTCCTGGAGAACAATCTGGGTCAGAATCCCCTCAAATGCGAATATTTTCTGCCCTCGGTGGTGGAAGACCAGTTAAAGGAAGATAAGGCCCTGGTAGAGGTCTTAAAGACACCGGATAGATGGTATGGGGTGACCTATCGAGAGGACAAGCCCCTGGTCATGGCTGCCCTGAAAGACATGAGAGAGAGCGGAATTTACCCTGAAAAGTTGTGGGATTAACCTATTTATTCATGCCTTTTGCGAAAAACAAGGAAAATTTTTTGCTTTTCTTGTTGACGAATGGAATGTTTGAGGGTAGAATAGTACGGTATAAAAAATAAAGCTTTAGGAGGAGATTATTATGAAGCATATGAAAAAGTTTGCAAGTCTTTCTCTGGCAGCCCTCATGACAGTATCCATGGCAGCCTGCGGAAGCAGCTCGGGAGGCACATCTTCCGACAGCAGCAAGGCAGAATCCACCGGTGCTTCTTCTGCATCCGATGCGTCTTCTGACGCTTCGTCCGCAGAGGGCGGTGTCTTCAAGATCGGCGGAATCGGTCCTATAACCGGCGGAGCTTCCGCTTATGGCCAGGCCGTTCAGAAGGGTGCTGAGCTGGCTGTGCAGGAGATCAATGCGGCAGGCGGCATCAATGGTGCTCAGATCGAATTCAAGTTCGAGGATGATGAGCATGATGCGGAGAAGTCTGTGAATGCTTACAATACCCTGAAGGACTGGGGAATGCAGATGCTGGTTGGTACCGTTACCTCTGCTCCCTGTATCGCTGTTGAGGCAGAGGCAGAGGCAGACAATCTGTTCCTGCTGACCCCCTCCGGTTCTGCCGTAGAGTGTATCAGCGGAGACAATGCCTTCCGTCTGTGCTTCTCTGATCCTAACCAGGGAACTGCCTCTGCTCAGTATATCGCAGATAACAAGCTGGCAGAGAAGGTTGCCGTGATCTATGACAGCTCCGATCCTTATTCTTCCGGTATCTATGAGAAGTTTGCCGCAGAGGCAGAGGAGAAGGGCCTGGAGATCGTGTCCGCAGAGGCCTTTACCGCAGACAGCAAGACAGATTTCAAGGTACAGCTGCAGAAGGCCAAGGACGGCGGCGCTGACCTGGTATTCCTTCCTATCTACTATAAGGAAGCAGCCCTGATCCTGCAGCAATCCAAGGATCTGGGATATACGCCCAAGTTCTTTGGCTGTGACGGTCTGGACGGTATCCTGGGTGTGGAGAACTTTGATACCTCTCTGGCAGAGGGCGTTATGCTCCTGACCCCCTTCGCAGCAGATGCAGAGGATGAGGCAACCCAGACCTTCGTAAAGGCTTATGAAGCAGCCTATGACGGAGAGACTCCCATCCAGTTTGCAGCAGATGGTTATGACTGCGTCTATGCCATCAAGCTGGCAGCCGAGAAGGCAAGCCTTACCCCGGATATGAGTGTATCTGGTATCTGTGATGAGCTGAAGACTGCAATGACAGAGATTGAGTTCCCGGGTGTAACCGGAACCATCACCTGGGATGCAGCCGGCGAGCCCACCAAGGAGCCCAAGGGTATGGTGATCCAGGATGGTGCTTACGTTGCTATGTAAGAACCGGTAACCCCCAAAGGCTGCAGCTGCAACCACCGCGGCCGATGAAAGTCACCTGTTCCCTCTCTCTACAGGCAGGCAGTGGGGGACTTTCCCATGATCCGATACGCAAAGAGGTGTGCCGGCGAAGAAATCTTCACCGGCACACGTTTTATTGGTGATATCTGCCGGGCAGATAGAACCGTTTGTAAGAGTTTACAGAAGCAAAAGGGGTACGTTATGAGTTTTTTGTCTTATCTGATTAACGGAGTCAGCCTGGGCAGTGTATATGCCATTATCGCCCTGGGTTATACCATGGTATATGGAATAGCCAAGATGCTGAACTTCGCCCATGGTGATGTCATCATGATCGGGGCCTATGTGGTATTCACGGCCATGACCGGAATGCAGCTGAATCCCTTGTTGGCCATTTTGATTGCGATGGTTGTCTGTACATTATTAGGAATGCTGATTGAGCGTGTGGCTTATAAACCCCTGCGCAATGCTTCTTCCAACCTGGCTGTTCTGATCACAGCCATCGGTGTCAGCTATCTGCTGCAGAATATTGCCCTGCTGGTCTTCGGATCCAATCCCAAGTCCTTTTCCGATGTGGTGCAGCTGCCGGCCCTGGTACTGGCAGGGGGAGCCATGCGGATTCCCGCCAGTACCATCGTAACCATTATCGCCAATATCGTGATTATGGTTGCCTTGAGTGCCTTTGTGAAGAAGTCTAAGCCGGGGCAGGCCATGCAGGCGGTTTCCGAGGACAGGGGAGCGGCAGAGCTCATGGGCATCAATGTCAATGCCACCATCGCTCTTACCTTCGCCATTGGTTCTGCCCTGGCAGCCGTGGCAGGAGCCCTTTTATGCTCCTCCTACCAGTCCCTAGATCCCTATACCGGAGCTATGCCGGGCATTAAGGCCTTCGTGGCAGCGGTATTTGGCGGAATCGGCTCCATTCCCGGCGCTATGATCGGCGGTATTCTCCTGGGTGTGATCGAATATCTGAGCAAGGCTTATATTTCCTCCCAGATTGCCGATGCCCTTGTATTTGCGGTTCTGATTATCGTGCTGCTGGTGAAGCCCACCGGTCTGTTCGGTAAAAAAGTGCAGGAGAAAGTGTAAGGTGGCCGGTATGAAGAAGATGAGAAAAGCAACAAAACAAACGATGATTACCTATCTGATGGTGATCCTGCTCTTTGCTGTCATGCAGGGAATGTCGGCAGCGGGCCTGCTGACCAATCAGATCGCAGGGCTTTTGATTCCCTTATGTGTCTACATTATCGCAGCCATTTCCCTGAACCTGGTGGTAGGTATCTCCGGGGAGCTGAGTCTGGGACATGCGGGATTCATGTGCCTGGGGGCCTTCTTCAGCGCCATTTTCTCCAAGGCGGTAGCGGATTCCATGCCCACAGGCCTGCGTTTCTTCCTGGCTCTTCTGATTGGAGCTGCCATAGCCGGTATCTTCGGCATCCTGATTGGTATTCCGGTTTTGCGCCTGAACGGAGATTACCTGGCCATTGTTACCCTGGCCTTTGGCGAGATTATCAAGAATATTATGAATGTTTTCTACGTAGGCAAGGATAGTAAGGGGCTGCATGTGGCCATGCAGAATGCAGCGGCCATGCACCTGGAAAGTGACGGAGAGACCATTCTGAAGGGAGCCCAGGGTATTTCGGGAACCCCCAAGAATTCCACCTTCCTCATTGGCTTTATCCTGATTCTCCTTACCCTCTTTATCGTACAGAATATCATCGATTCCCGAACCGGCCGGGCTATCATGTCCATCCGTGACAACCGGATAGCGGCAGAATCCATTGGCATCGATGTGACCAAGTACAAGATGCTGGCCTTTTCCGTATCTGCTGCCCTGGCAGGCATGGCAGGAGCCCTTTATTCCCATAACCTGGCCAGCTTGACGGTGAAGAAGTTTGATTACAATACCTCCATCCTGATCCTGGTCTTTGTGGTTCTGGGTGGAATCGGCAATATCCGGGGCTCCATCATTGCCACCATCCTGCTCTACCTGCTGCCGGAGCTTCTCCGTTTCCTGCAGGATTACCGGATGCTGATCTATGCCATTGTGCTGATTATTATGATGCTCTTCAACTGGGCGCCGGCGGCCATTGCATGGAGAGAGCGGATTTTCGAGAAATTCAAGAAAAATAAACCGAAGGGGGTAGCCTGATATGGCAATGTTGGAAGTAAGTCACCTGTCTATCGCCTTTGGAGGATTGCGGGCAGTCGACAATTTTAATGTAAGCATAGAACCGGGTCAGCTCTACGGTCTCATAGGACCCAACGGAGCAGGCAAGACTACGGTATTTAACCTGCTGACGGGAGTCTATCAGCCCGATGAGGGAATCATCAGGCTGGATGGCCGGGATATCACGGGACATAAGACCATAGAGATCAACAAGGCGGGCATTGCCAGAACCTTCCAGAACATCCGTCTCTTCAAGCAGCTGACGGTACTGGATAATGTCAAGGCAGGCCTTCATAATCATCATGTCTATTCCACTTTGGACGGTATCTTCCGTACCCCCAGGTACCACAGGGTGGAACGTGAGATGAATGAGGCAGCCATGGAGATCCTAAAGGTCTTTGAATTGGATGACCATGCGGAATATCTGGCCAGCAACCTACCCTATGGCCAGCAGCGGAAGCTGGAGATTGCCCGAGCCCTGGCCACAGAGCCCAAGCTCCTTTTGCTGGATGAGCCGGCAGCAGGTATGAATCCCAACGAGACCCAGGAGCTGATGGATACCATCCGCTTTGTAAGGGACCATTTCAACATGACCATCCTGCTGATTGAACATGATATGAAGCTGGTCAGCGGGATCTGTGAGAAGCTGACAGTCCTGAATTTTGGCAAGATTCTGACCCAGGGCGATACCAGCGACGTGCTCAATAACCCCGAGGTTATCAAAGCATATCTGGGTGACGAATAGGAGGGCGGATAGGATGGCAATGCTGGAAGTTAAGGATCTGGAAGTTTATTATGGCGTGATTCGAGCCCTGAAGGGGATTTCCTTTGAGGTCAACCAGGGAGAGGTCATCGCCTTGATCGGAGCCAATGGCGCGGGTAAGACCACTACCCTCCATACTATTACCGGTCTTTTACAGGCCAAGAGTGGAACCATTACCTTCGAGGGAAGGGATATCACCCGTATGCCGGCTCATACCATTGTCAAGCAGGGAATTGCCCATGTGCCGGAGGGGCGGAGGGTATTTTCGAATCTGACAGTCTATGAGAACCTTCGGATGGGTGCTTATACCCGGACAGACAAGAATGAGATTGAGGAAACTCTGCAGATCGTTTACCAGCGGTTTCCCCGTCTGGAGGAGAGAAAGAACCAGATGGCAGGAACCCTGTCCGGTGGTGAGCAGCAGATGCTGGCCATGGGGCGGGCCCTGATGTCCCATCCCCGGCTTATCGTCATGGACGAACCCTCCATGGGACTGTCTCCCATTTTTGTCAATGAGATTTTCGATATTATCGAGAAGGTAAGTGCCGGCGGAACCACAGTTCTTCTGGTGGAGCAGAATGCCAAGAAGGCCCTTTCCATCGCAGACCGGGCCTATGTGCTGGAGACAGGCAACATTGTCCTGTCCGGACCCGCCAGGGAACTGCTGGAGGATGATTCCATTAAGAAAGCCTATCTGGGAGAATAAGGAGGGAGCCCTATGAACCCTATTATTATAACCGTATCAAGACAATATGGAAGTGGTGGGCGAACCATCGGGGAGATGGTGGCTCAGGAGCTGGATATTCCCTGCTACAACCGGGAACTGCTGCGGATGGCCTCGGAGGAAAGTGGTATCAGTGAGAAGCTCTTTGCCAAGGTGGATGAGAAGGTGAAGACCAGTGCCCTCTTCCGGATCTCCCACAGTGTCTATGAGGGGGAACTGCTTCCTCCGGACTCCGATGATTTTACCTCTACCCGTAACCTCTTCAATTATCAGGCTAAGATCATTAAGAAGCTGGCGGAGACGGAATCCTGTGTCATTGTAGGCCGGTGTGCGGATTATATCCTGCGGAATTATCCCAATGTAATGTCTGTCTTTGTCCATGCCCCCCATGAGTTCTGCATGCGGCAGGCCATGCTGCGCAACAGCATGACGGAGAAGGAGATGGAGAAGCTCATCGCCAGGACGGACAAATACCGTGGGGAATATTATCGCTTTTATACCGGCCGGGACTGGACAGATGTCAGACATTATGACCTATGTCTGGACAGCAGCAAGCTGGGATTCGAGAAGACAAAAGAGGCAATCCTGGCATATCGAAGAATACGTTTTGGTGTGGAAGAATGAAGACTGGAAGCAAAAGGACCATGGTATATGGGGTCGGAATGGTGGCTCTGATTGGAGTCACCCTTCCTCTTCTGGGTTCCGATAACGTACCTTTCCTGAAATGGTGGATGATGGCGCTGATCATGGGAATAGGGTTCTATCCCCTGACGCGCCTTTTGTTTTCTCCCCTGGAGGATCAAGGCTGGATCTTCTCTAAGGTTCTGGGAGTGGCCATCAGCGGCTTCCTGACCTGGCTTTTGGTCTGCAGCGGGCTGGCAAGATTCACCCGGCCTCTGGTGCTGACCGTAACCTTGTCGGCCATGGCTCTATGCTGGATCTTTCTGGGGAGAAGAAAAAGGGAAAGAACCCTGAATCTGAACCTGATGCTGGGAGAGGAGCTGATCTTCCTGGCTCTCTTCCTTGCGTGGGCCTATATTGTGGGCTTTCGCCCGGAAGCTACGGGAACAGAGAAGTTTATGGATTATGGTTTTATGGCAGCCATGATGCGCAGCGATACCCTTCCTGCCCCGGATATCTGGTACGGCCTGGAGAAGATCAATTATTATTACGGGGGTCAGTATTATGCGGTATTTCTCACAAAGCTGACCTTCACCCAGGTGAAAGATACCTATAATCTTATGCGGGCCTTTGTGGCAGGCTTTACCTTTGTCCTGCCCTTTTCTCTGGTATGGCATATGCTGCGATCCAAGATGGGAAGTCGGCCTGGGAGGGCTTGGATTCCTCCCCTGGGGGGGCTCCTGGCGGGGTCAGCCATTTCCCTGGCGGGCAATATGCACTATGTCCTCTATGGCCTTCTGGGCAAGGTAACAGGCTTGTCCGACCCCTCTACGGGGGAGTACTGGTTCTCCAGCTCCACCCGCTTTATCGGCCATAATCCGGAGACCAGTGATCAATGCATCCACGAATTCCCCTCCTACTCCTTTGTCCTGGGGGATCTGCATGCCCATGTGATCAACCTCTTCTTCGTGTTGACGGTGATTGGTCTGGTCTACGCCTGGATGAAGAAGCTGCGGGATCAGGCCCCCCTCCAGGAGATTTCTCAGGCAGAAGGAGGCCAGTCAGAGGGCTCCCGGGAAGAAGGCCAGTCAGAAGGCTCTCAGGCGGAGAAAGGCCAGCCGGCAGTTGGGGAGGCAAAGCAAGAGCCGAGACAGGGCTTTTGCCTAAAGCAGACCCTGCTGCAGCCCCAGCTCCTGGCTCTGGGCCTTTTCACAGGCATCTTCCACTGGACCAATTATTGGGATTTTGTGATTTATGCTACGGTCATCCTGATCTGCATTGTCTTTCAGGCCATCTATGCCTATCAAAGACAATGGAGGCCTGCCCTGCTTACGATTGTTCTCCAGGCAGGGGAGGTTTTCCTGCTGGGTGCTCTGGCAGCCCTGCCCTTTACCCTGTCTTTTCAGACCATGATCTTTGGGGTGGCGGTCTGTCAGAATCATACGGCCCTCTATCAGTTCCTGATCCTGTGGGGCTTGCCCGTAGCCCTGGTCCTTCTCCTGCTGGTGGCTGTCCTGACCCATTTTATCAGGAATTCCAAGAAGGGGGGACGCTTCTTCTCCTTCTTCCGCCAGGTTCCCTTTAGCGACCAGTTTGCCCTGATTCTGGGGATCTGCGGGATTGGCCTGGTCCTGATTCCGGAGCTGGTCTATGTCCGGGACATCTATGAAAATGGCTATGCCAGAGCCAATACCATGTTCAAGCTGACCTACCAGGCTTATCTCCTGTTTGGCCTGTCCATCAGCTATGCCATCCCCCGTCTGCTGACCTGGGGGAAAAGTCTGCTTTTGCGCCTTGGCGCAGGCCTGGGTCTGGCTCTGGAGCTGCTGACCCTGGGATATTTTCCCTGTGCCGTCTCCCTGTGGTATGGCAATATCCTGGATAGGGGAGAGTACCGCTGCCTGGATGCCACAGCCTACCTGGTCAATGTCTATCCCCAGGATGCAGATGCCATCCAGTGGCTGAATGAGAATGTGGAGGGGAATCCGATTGTCCTGGAGGCCAATGGAGATAGCTACAGCCAATATTGCCGGGTTTCGGCCATGACCGGCCTGCCTACCGTGCTGGGCTGGTATGTCCATGAGTGGCTGTGGAGGAATGATACGGCAGATCTGGATCAAAAGGCGGCGGATATTAAGGCTATCTATACCTCCGACAGCCTGGAAGAGGTGGAAACTCTGCTGGATCAATACCAGGTTCGCTATATTTTCCTGGGAAGCTGTGAGAGGGAAAAGTACGAAGATCTGAATGAGTCCCTCCTGCTGCAGACAGGAACTGTGGTATATGGAGACCCAGCCTCAGGGAATGCCTACATTATAGAGGTGAATTCGTAAGCTTGACCGGGAAGGAAAGGTGCGGGGAGGGGAAGGATGGATTTATTTGATTATATGAAAGAAAAGAATTTGGAAAAGGAGTCTCCCTTGGCTTCCCGTATGCGGCCTCAGACCCTGGAGGAGGTGGTAGGCCAGGACCATATCATCGGTCCGGGCAAGCTGCTCTACCGGGCCATCCGGGCAGATAAGCTAAGCTCCCTGATCTTCTACGGCCCTCCGGGAACGGGGAAGACCACCCTGGCTCAGGTCATCGCCCATACCACCAGCGGGGAATTTGTCCGGCTCAATGCCACCACCTCCGGGAAAAAGGATATGGAAGAGGCGGTGAAGGAAGCCCAGAACCGCCTGGGGATGTATGGCCGCAAGACCATTCTCTTTATCGATGAAATCCACCGCTTCAATAAGGGGCAGCAGGACTATCTTTTGCCCTATGTGGAGGATGGAACCGTCATTCTCATAGGAGCTACTACGGAAAATCCCTATTTTGAGGTGAATGGAGCTTTACTTTCCCGGTCGGTCATCTTTGAGCTCAAGCCCCTGGCCAAGGAGGATATCTGTCGGCTCCTGCGCCGGGCAGTGACCGATCCGGTCAAGGGACTGGGCAGCTATCATGCCCTCCTGGAGGAGGAGGCAGAGGACTTCCTGGCAGATATGGCGGGAGGGGATGCCCGGACGGCTCTCAATGCCCTGGAATTGGGAATCCTGACGACAGCTCCGGGGGAAGACGGCAGGATCCATATCGATCTGGAGACGGCTTCCCAGTGTATCCAGAAACGGGTGGTACGCTATGATAAGAAGGGGGATCAGCACTATGATATTATTTCCGCCTTTATTAAGAGTATGCGGGGCAGTGATCCGGATGCAGCCGTCTATTATCTGGCCAAAATGCTCTATGCGGGGGAGGATATCAAGTTCATTGCCCGCAGGATTATGATCTGTGCTTCAGAGGATGTGGGAAATGCCGATCCCCAGGCCCTGACGGTGGCAGTGGCCGCCGCTCAGGCAGTGGAGAGATTGGGAATGCCGGAATCCCGCATTGTATTGGCCCAGGCAGTGACCTATGTGGCCTGCGCCCCCAAGAGTAATGCGGCCTACCTGGCAGTGGAGGAAGCCCTGGCTTCTGTGGCAGACAAGAAGACCTCGGTCCCCCCCCATCTGCAGGATGCCCATTACAAGGGGGCAGCTGCCCTGAGCAGGGGCAGAGGCTATCTCTATGCCCATGATTTCCCCCATCATTATGTAAAACAGCAATATCTTCCCCCGGAGCTGGAAGGACAGACCTTCTACCATCCCACGGACAATGGCTATGAGGCTCAGATCCAGGCTTATCTGGCACACCTGGGGAAGCAGGCAGGAGGCCCTCCTTGCGGAGGACCCCATGGGAGAAAAGAAACACTCGAGGGAGGATCAGAGTGAAGAAGATAGGATTTGATAATGAAAAATATCTGCAGATGCAATCGGCCCATATCCGGGACAGAATCTCTCAATTCGGGGGCAAATTGTATCTGGAGTTTGGGGGTAAGCTATTTGATGATTATCATGCCTCCCGGGTGCTTCCTGGCTTTCGGCCGGACAGCAAGCTGCGGATGCTGCTGCAGATGAAGGATCAGGTGGAGATCGTCATGGCTATCGGTGCCGCAGATATTGAGAAGAATAAGGTAAGGCAGGATCTGGGGATCACCTATGAGTCCGATGTCCTGCGCTTAATTGACGAATTTCGGGGCATCGGTCTCTATGTGGGAAGCGTGGTTCTCACCCGCTTTCAGGGACAGCCGGCGGCAGAGACTTTTCAGAAAAGACTGGAGCAGCTGGGAGTCAGGGTCTATCGCCATTATCCCATAGAGGGATATCCCTCTAACCTGGCCGGGATTGTCAGTGAGGAGGGCTACGGGAGAAATGACTATATCGAGACAGAGAGGGAGCTGGTGGTGGTTACCGCCCCGGGTCCCGGCAGTGGGAAGATGGCCACATGCCTGTCCCAGCTCTATCATGAGCATAAGAGGGGAATCCAGGCCGGATATGCCAAATTCGAGACCTTTCCCGTCTGGAACCTGCCCCTGAAGCATCCCGTCAATCTGGCTTATGAGGCAGCTACCGCAGATCTGGATGACATCAATATGATTGACCCCTTCCACCTGGAGGCCTACGGGAAGACCACGGTCAATTACAACCGGGATGTGGAAATCTTCCCGGTCTTATCGGCCATGATGGAGACCATCATGGGAACCTGTCCCTACAAATCCCCCACGGACATGGGGGTGAATATGGCAGGAAATTGCATCTTCGACGATCAGGCCGTCAGCGAGGCTTCCCGCCAGGAGATTATCCGCCGCTATTATGCTGCCCTGTGCAGCCGCCGCAAGGGAATGGCGGAGGATAGCCTGGTCTATAAGCTGGAGCTTCTGATGAAGCAGGCCGGAGTCAGCCCCCAGGATCGGTCTGTGGTAGGGCCTGCCCTGGAAAAAGCAGCCGCCACAGGCGAACCTGCAGCGGCTCTGGAGCTTCCGGACGGCAGTATTGTCACCGGACGGACTTCAGACCTGTTGGGTCCTTCCTCCGCCTTACTGCTGAATGGCCTGAAGACCCTGGGGGGCATTGATGACCGCGTCCATCTGATCTCCCCTACCGTGATTGAACCTATCCAGCGGCTGAAAACCGGCTGCCTGGGCAATAAGAACCCCCGGCTTCATACGGACGAGATCCTGATCGCCCTGTCCATATGCGCTGCCACGGATCCCGTGGCGGAAAAGGCTCTGCAGCAGCTGCCCAGGCTGAGGGGCTGCCAGGCCCATTCCACTGTCATCCTGGCCCAGACCGATGAAAATATCTTCCGCCGTCTGGGACTTTCCATCACCTATGAGCCCCAATACCAGGTCTCCCGCCTCTATCATGTCTAAGAAGCTGCCTTTTTATCGCCCTCCTGTCCCTGCCCTGGCGGGAAAGGGGGAGGGCTTTGGGCAGAGTCGGTTCAGAAGCCCAATTCTTCTCCTACCATCACGATCGTGATGCGTCCCGGATGCCGGGAACGGCGGGTGACCACCACCTGGCAGCAAATGGATTCCTCCCCCTGGCAGTCACTGCACATACCCGTGGCTGCGCAGGGGGTTTTCAGATTCAGGCGGACACAGTTGGGGGGAGCAGCGGATTGATGCACCCTTTGGATGGCCGCCTCCACATTCTGGGCGGCCTTATTCATACCGGTTACCACGATGACATGGGAAGGACCGTGAATCAGGCAGGCCACCCGGTTGCCATTGCCGTCAATATTCACCAGCTCCCCATCCAGGGTAAAGGCATTGGTGCTCATGAGATAATAGTCTGAGCAGACGATCTGCCCGTACAGAGCCCTGGCCTCCTCCGGGGTTTTGGCTGACTTGCGGTCGATACAATGGTAGTTCCCCTGACGGAGGGCTGCCATGATTCCACTTTCCTCCAGGGTCTCAGATCCCCCCCAGGCCACACAGGCCCCCTTGGGAATCAGTTCCTCTATCTTGCGGATGGCAGCCGCCGAGTCCGGACAGTAAAAGGCATCCATGCCCCTCTTTTGGAACCTTTTCACCATGGTTTCTCCCAGGTGAAGGTAGCTTTCTTGCTTATAAGTCATACAAAATTCCTCCTTTTATGAATGAATAAAGACACTGCAACCAAAGGTTTGGGTGTTTTGACACCCCAACCATATTTAAGAGAATTTTAAGCCCTGTATCGGATAAAATGTGGTAAAATAGCACTGGTGCAAGAGATAAATGATGAGGAGTTTTTTACTTTTATGAATATATTGTTTTTTATTATACCCAAGAGTGACGTTGCCTATATCTATGATGATTATTCCCTGCGGCAAACCATCGAGAAGATGGAATATCACAAGTATACTGCTGTGCCCTTACTGAATCGGCAGGGGATCTATATCGGAACCATTACCGAGGGAGATCTGCTGCGGACTGTCAAGGAACAATATGACCTGAATCTCCACGATGCGGAGGATATGCCCATTTACAAGGCCAAGAGGCGGTGGAAGATCGATCCGGTTACCATTGATTGTGACATTGAGGATCTCATTTCCCTGGCCATGCGGCAGAACTTCGTTCCGGTGGTGGATGACAAGGGGGTTTTCATCGGGATTATCCCCCGGAAGGCCATCATCCAGTATTTCTATGAGAAGAGCGGCTTGTCCAGCAGAAACGTCCATGGCGGCTGACGCCGCCTTCACCAGGTATGAAAGCCAGCTACTCCGCACTGACGTGCTCTCGCTGCTGACGCCGGTATCAACAAGCTGTGGTATGCCCCTCACGGGACTAGCTTCGCGTCGCGAGCATCCCACAGCTTGTGTCTGCCGTCCGGGACTGGAGGGTTCCGTCTCACTACGTAATGAAAGCCAGCTGCTTCGCACTGACGTGCTCCCGCAGCTGCCGCCGGTATCAACAATCCGCCCTATCGGGCTACTTGTCGATACCGGCTTGCCCGACAAATATCCGTGCTTCGGTGCATGCTAGCATGCCCCTCAGCCCGGCTGCTTGTCGGGGCTTTCAGGGTAAAGTGCTCCCCGTCATCGGGAATGTAGAGCCTGCCGGTGAAGAAGGTCTTGCCCTCGGCTTGGTATCGTTCCTTTCGATGAGCCAGGTCTTTATCCTCCGTATGCCACAGGATCAGGTTTTGAATCTGCAGATTTTCGGCCAGCCGGCAGGCATCCTTGACGGTACTGTGGTGCTTTTCATAGGGCTGGAAACGGTCTCGGTCCCCATAGAGGCAGAAGGCCTCGTGGAACATCCAGTGGGCCCCTCGGAAGGTATCATAGAGGAAGTCCGGGCAGGGCTCATCTCCGGGAAAGGCAAGGCGAACTCCCTGGGGATCGGTGCACAAAAAGCCGGTTTGCCTGGCTTTGGTGGATCGGATATCCAGGAAGGTAAAGCGATTGCCCAGAATCTCCAGGCTGGACTGGTCTTCCACGATCCGAAAGAGAATCCTCTGATCCAACTGTCTGCAGACCTTGGGCTGGAGGGTCAGCTGGCTCATGATCCGGATGGCCTCCTCCAGCTCCCTGTGACAGTAAATGGTCAGATTGCCCTCATAGCTTCCTTTGTTCATGGCAGTACCGATCATTCGGATGATCCAGGGTACCCCCAGAAGGTGGTCGCTGTGGGCGTGAGTTACGAAGAGATGGTGGATGCGGTTCAGGGGGATCTTCTGATCCTCCAGGGCGGAGAGAATGCCATTGCCTCCTCCGGCATCCACCAGCAGGTATTCCAAACCCTGGCGCAGGGCAAAGCAGGTATTAAAGCAGTGGGTGACACTGGCATTGCCGGTTCCCAATACAATCAATTCTTCCATGATCCTTGGTCTCCTTTCCCCCCTACTATACCCCATGCGCTCCCTTTTGTCCAGAAAGCCCGGTTCCCAACCCCGGGTTTTGGCTTGCTGCCCCCGAAACCGGTTTTGTTTGGGCTTGAGAAAAAGAATATTTCGTTCTATAATGAAGGACATGAGAATTTAGCTGAATCGGAGGATGTATGAAGAAATTAATTGAACGGATCACAGAGGAGACAGCCAAGGCCTTTACCCAGGCAGGCTATGATGCTTCCTATGCCAGGGTTACGGTTTCCAACCGTCCGGATTTGTGCGAATACCAATGCAACGGTGCCATGGCGGCCAAGAAGGCCTATCAGAAGGCTCCCCTTGCGATTGCAGAGGATGTGGTCAGCCGGATGAAGACCTCGGAGCTCTTTGAAGCTGTGGAGGCGGTCAAACCCGGCTTCATCAATATCAAGCTGGCCCGGGATTTCCTGGCTGCTTATCTGCAGCAGATGGCTGAGGATGAGAGATTATCCGTGGATCTGGCCCCCAGGCCCATGACCATGATCGTGGATTATGGCGGCCCCAATGTGGCCAAGCCCCTCCATGTGGGACATTTGCGGTCTGCCATCATAGGGGAGAGCATCAAGCGGATGGGCCGCTTCCTGGGGCACAAGGTCATCGGAGACGTACATTTGGGAGACTGGGGCCTGCAGATGGGTCTTATTATCACAGAGATGCAGGAGCGGCAGCCGGATCTGCCCTATTTTGATGAGACCTATCAGGGGGATTATCCCGAGGAAGCCCCCTTTACCATCAGCCAGCTGGAAGAGATCTACCCGGCAGCCAGCGCCAGGTCCAAAGAGGACGAGGCCTACCGGGAGCGGGCCCTGGCTGCCACCCATGAGCTGCAGCAGGGGAGACGGGGATATCTGGCCTTGTGGAACCATATCATGAATGTATCGGTCAGCGACCTGAAGAAGAATTACAAGAAGCTGGAGGTGGAATTCGACCTCTGGAAGAAGGAGTCAGATGCCCAGCCCTATATT
Source organism: Lachnospiraceae bacterium (assembly GCA_963661545.1). Classification (GTDB taxonomy): domain Bacteria; phylum Bacillota; class Clostridia; order Lachnospirales; family Lachnospiraceae; genus Scatomonas. The sequence continues at coordinate 25,295 of CAVLCU010000006.1, forward strand.
CCTGCCATGATTCAACAGATGAAGGATCAGGGCTATGCCTACGAGGATCAGGGGGCTTTGGTGGTAGATGTCAAGGAGGAGTCGGATACCAAGGAGGTTCCCCCCTGTATGCTGCTGAAATCGGACGGAGCCTCCCTCTATACCACCACGGATCTGGCCACGATTGTGGAGAGGATGAAGCTCTTTCAGCCGGATGAGATCCTCTATGTGGTGGATAAACGGCAGGAAATGCACTTTATCCAGGTCTTCCGCTGTGCCCGCAAAACAGGCCTGGTGGGGCCGGAGACCCGCCTGTCCTTCCTGGGCTTTGGCACCATGAATGGCAAGGACGGTAAGCCCTTCAAGACCAGAGAAGGGGGTGTCATGCGGCTGGAGAATCTGATCGCAGACATCAACCGGGAGATGTACCAAAAGATCGTGGAGAACCGCAGCGTCAAGGACACGGATGCAGGCAGGACGGCGGAGATGGTGGGACTGGCGGCTATCAAATACGGGGATCTCTCCAACCAGGCCTCCAAGGATTATGTCTTTGATGTTGACCGCTTCACCTCCTTTGAGGGGAATACAGGGCCCTATATCCTCTATACCATTGTCCGGATCAAGTCTATCCTGGCTCGTTATGAGCAAGAGGGAGGACAGATGGGGGCGGCTTCCCTTCTTCCGGCAGCCGGGGACAGCGAGAAGACCTTGATGCTGCAGGCTGCAGCCTTCAACGGGGTGGTGGAGAATGCCTTTGGGGAAAAGGCTCCCCATAAGATTTGCTCCTATATCTATGACTTGTCCAATGCCTTCAACCATTTCTACCATGAGACCAAGATCCTGACGGAGGAGAATCAGCAGCAGCGGGCTTCCTGGATTGCCCTCCTGGATCTGGTCAGAAGGATTCTGGAGCAGGCCATTGACCTGCTGGGCTTCCAGGCCCCGGAGCGGATGTAGAAGAAGGGCTGTCAGCTTCGGGAAGGGGAAGGCTGGCAGTCGATTTCAGCCCATGACACATGTGAGGACAAGATATGAGAGCAGATTTGATTTTATTTGACCTGGACGGAACCCTGACGGATTCCGCCCCGGGAATTACCCGGTGTGTCCAGTATGCCTTGACCTATATGGGGAAACCCCAATATTCCCAGCAGGAGCTTAACTCCTTTGTGGGTCCCCCCCTCTGCCGGCAATTTATGGACTTCGCCGGCTTTACCCAGGAGGAGGCAGAGAAGGCAGTGGCCAAATACCGGGAACGCTACAGCAAGATCGGTATTTATGAAAATGAGGTATATCCGGGCATCCCCCAGTTGCTGGCTGACCTCAAAGGGGCGGGCAAGCTTCTGGGGGTGGCCTCCTCCAAACCCCAGGTCTTTGTGGAAGAGATTCTGAGTCATTTTCAGCTGAAACAATGGTTTGCTGTAATCGCTGGGGCCGAGCTGAATGGGTCTCGCACCGACAAGGAGGATGTGGTGGAGGAGGCTCTGCGCCTGAGTGGCTACCAAGATCGCAGAGACCGGGTCATCCTGGTGGGAGACCGCAAGCATGACGTCCTGGGAGCAAAAAAATGCGGCATTGCCTGTCTGGGAGTATCCTATGGCTATGGAGGCCGCCGGGAGCTGGAGGAAGCAGGAGCTGCCTGGATCGTAGATCGGGTGGAAGACCTGAGAATGCTGGCGGGAGAGGAGATGGCCCATGGGACAAAGACGAACCAGGTGGGAATGCTGTAAGGATATCTCTTATCCCCCCCTTTTCCTTTTCCTTTGTATGTGTGCGGTTACCCTGGCAGTGATGATCCTGGCTGCCCTGATCCTGGGACTGGAGAATCCGGATTCCGATCAGGTTTTGCAAAGGATTCCCGGCTTGCCCCTGATCATCAATATCCTATTTTACGGAATTACCCTGATCAGCCAAAGAAAGGTCTATGGAAGGGATCAGCTGCGCTTTGGAGTCTATCACAGAAGGTGGAAGCTCCCCGGCATCCTGGCAGCCTGTCTGCTGACCCTATGTGCAGGGCATCTCTGGAGCACTCTGATTGATCTTAGCGGTCTGGGCCACCTATTTCCGGCTTATGCAGAAAGCGCCTCCCTGGCTTTCGAGGGACAAAACCCCTTCCTTTTGCTGGCTGCCACGGTATTGGCAGGACCTTTGGCAGAGGAAATGATCTTTCGGGGCATGACCTACCGGCGGGCCAGGTATTATCTGGGAACCGGATGGGCCATGGGGATCTCCAGCCTTTTGTTTGGCCTCTATCATGGCAATGTCATCCAGTTCCTCTATGCCACAGGCTTGGGACTTTTGCTGGCTGCCCTTTATGAAAGAAGCCGCAGCCTCCTGGTGCCGGTTCTGGCCCATATGGCTGCCAATCTCTGGGCCATCTGCAGCGACACCTGTCTGAACCGGCTGGAAGAGGTGTTTCCTTCCGGCAGGATCCTCCTGGTGGCGGCAGAGGCTTTGGTGACTCTGACGGGGGTGGCCTGGCTGATGTTTGGAAAGGAAGAAGGAGAAAGGTAGGGGGACACTATGAGCATTGAGAGAAAAAGACAATTTGTTGATACGGCATATCGTATTTTAAAGGAGGAAGGGGTCGGTGCAGTCAAGATTCGCAGGGTTGCGGAGGAACTGAAGTGTACCAGTACGGTGGTTTACCGCCACTTTGATAATGTGAACCATCTGATAGCCCTGGCCTCCATCCGATTTTTAAATGATTATTTTGAGGATTTTAAGAGAATTACCGGGGATCCCAAGGGAATGAGCCATCCCTTTGAATTGAATCTGGAGATCTGGGATTGCCTGGCCAATCATGCCATGAAGAACATCGTGATTTATGAAAATCTTTTCTTCGGCCAGTATAAGGAGGAGCTGGGGGAGATTATCTTTGAATATTATCAGATTTACCTGGATTCCGATGAGCAGATTTTTGATGGCTATACCACCAGCATCCTCTTTAATGACGATCTGGAGCAGAGAGATCTGGTCCTCCTTCGCCGGGCGGCAGCGGCAGGGGAGATCAGCATGAGGGACACGGAGGTATTGAGTAAGCTGGAAACCTATCTTTTCCATGGCATTCTTCTAAAGTATAAAGAAGAGGACCATCAGCCGGGAATCGCCCAAAAGGCTTATGGGGAATTCTATGAGGTATTGCATAACCTGGCAGATAAGTACCGACAGAAAAAATAAAAGAGATAGGCTCTTTTCCGAGATTTCTGGTCAAATGTGATAAAAACAAGGACCTGTATTTGTGCAATTTTCCGGGAAAAACAGGTTGATTTTTTTACCATGTAATGTTATCATGATAACATAAAGAACAGGGAAATAGTGGCGTTTCAAGGGGGATACGGGGGATCCTGCCTGGCCTGGGACGCCTATATTTTTCTATCTGTAAAGTTATCATGATAACTAAATTAAGGGGGAGACTATGAAGAAGATCAAAGAGAATGAGGTACTTTTCCTCTCCATTGTGCTTGTCTTTATTTTTGTTTTGCTGGGGATTTTATTTCCCAACACCCTGGCGGCAGGGGCGGGACTTTTGCTGGAGGGGATTACCGGTAATTTTGGCTGGTTATACCTCCTGGTGGTATTTGGCATGATTCTTTTTATGCTGGTCATTGCCCTAAGTCCCCTGGGGCGGCTGAAGCTGGGCAAGCAAGAGGATCGGCCGGAGTTCTCCGATTTCAAATGGTTTACCATGCTCTTTGGGGGAGCCATGGGAATCGGCCTGGTTTTTTATTCCGTGGCGGAACCGGTGATGCATTATATGGAGCCTTCCGTCGGGGCAGCCTTGACCTCGGAGGCCATGTACCAGTCTATGGTAGATACCTTCTTCCATTGGGGGGTGCATCCCTGGGTCATCTATGCCCTGGGTGGCCTGGCTCTGGGTTACTTCGCCTTCAAGAAGGACAAACCCTTCCTGGTCAGCTCTGCCTTCGAACCCCTGATTGGCAGGCGGGTGCATGGCTGGATGGGCAAAACGATTGATTTGCTGGCAGTTTTTGCCACTGTCTTTGGGGTGGCTACCAGTTTGGGATTGGGAGCGGTTCAGATCGTGGGCGGCCTGAGTTACATCTACGGGGTGAAGACGGGAACCGGTCTTACCTGTGCCATCATCGGAATCATCACCATATGCTTTACCCTGGCTACAATTTCCGGTTTACAGAAGGGAATGCAGCTGATAGCGGATATTAAGATCCGCCTCTCCCTGGCTTTTATGATCTTTATCTTCGTCTTCGGCGGAGCTGTCTTTATTATGGATCTCTTTACCAATACCATGGGAGGTTATCTGGCGGACTTTGTACGGAAAAGCCTTTGGATGGAAAATAAGGAATTTGTCTCGGAGTGGACGGTCTTCTATTGGGCTTGGTGGCTGGCCTGGGCTCCCTTCTGCGGACAATTCTGTGCCAGAGTATCCAAGGGACGTACCATTCGCCAATATCTGCTGACGGTTAGCTTCCTGGCTGCATTCTTCGGATTTATCTGGCTGGCCATCTACGGAGGGGCGGCATTTCATCTGGATGCCAGCACGGGGGGCGCTATCGTAGAAGCCGTCAAGGCGGATACTACCACAGGTTTATTTGCCCTGTTAAGGCAGCTGCCTGCCTATGTGCTTACAGCCCCCCTGGCCTTGGTCTTGATTGTATTTAGCTTCCTGGGCTCTGCCAATTCGGCCACCTATGTCCTGGCCATGCTGACCGGCCATGGCGACCTGAATCCGGGGAAAAAGCTGAGAGCCGGCTGGGGAATCACCCAGGGGGCGGTAACCATTGTCTGTGTCCTGGCGGGGGGGACCTCCGTCCTGCAAATCTTACAGACCACATCTGTTGTGGCAGCATTTCCTTATATGATTGTGATGATCCTTATGTGTATCTCTGTAGGTAAGATTCTTGTGAAGGATG
>CAVLCU010000006.1:30201-40670 GCA_963661545.1 Lachnospiraceae bacterium
GAAGAGTCAACAGCAGTTAATTCACGAGGCATCCATTCGGATTTTGGAGAAGACGGGTATGTTTTTCGAACATCCCAAGGCTCAGCAGGTACTAAGAGACCATGGCATTGACGTGGATGAAAAGGGAATTGCCCGCTTCAAGGAAGATCAGCTGATGTATTGGGTCAACAAAGCCCCCCACGCATTTTACATGTTTGCCAGGAATCCGGAACACAATATCTATGTAGGCGGGGATGTGTTGAATCCGGCTCCCGGCTATGGATGTCCCTTCGTGGTAGACATGGAAGGACAGAAGCGGCAGGCTACCATGGAGGACTATATTCGCTTTACCAAGCTCTTCCAACAGCAGAAGAGCTTCCATGTAAATGGTGGTATTACCGTACAGCCCAGCGACCTGCCTGTCAATAATGCAACCCTGCTCATGTTCTACATGGCCTATCTGTATTCGGATAAAACCATGCTGACGGGAACTGCGGACGCCAGCCAGGTGAAGGCTATGATGGAAATGGCAGCGGCAGCCTACGGCGGCAAGGAAGAGATGATGAAATATCCTCGCCTGATCACCTTGATCAATACGGTATGTCCCCTGCAGCTGACCAATGTGATGACCGAGAGCCTTTTCACCTTCTGTGAATATGGACAGCCCGTGGTCATCGGGTCTTTGGGACAGGCAGGATCCACCAGTCCGGTGACCCTGGCCGGAAGCATGGCTATCTCCAATGCGGAGTGTCTGGGGGGAATTGCCCTGACGGAAATGATTCATCCGGGGAATCCGGTGGTATATGGCTGGGAGACCACGACCTCTGATATGCGCAGCGGTGCCACCGCCATTGGGGCTCCGGAGGGAGCTATTTGCTACAAGTTCGCCGGGTTGATGGCAGAATTTTACGGGATCCCCAACCGTGCCGGCGGATGTCTGACAGATGCCAAGAAGGTGGATGCCCAGGCGGGTTATGAATCCATGATGACCTTTAATGCCTGCCGGGAAGGCAATACCAATTTTATGATTCATGCAGCGGGAATTATGGATGCTTACGCCAGCATGTCCTATGAAAAGACCATTCTTGACTTTGAGATCATTGATTATGTAACACGTCTGCACCGGGATTTTGAGATTAATGAAGAAACCCTTCCGGAGGATCTCATCGATGAAGTGGGACATGGGGGAGTCTATCTGACGGAAGACCATACCTTCGAGTATTGTCGGGTGGAACCTCTGACACCGGAGATCTCAGTCAGGGGCACCACATCCAAGCCCGGCACCCAGTTCGAGGACAACCTGCGCGCTAAGATGGACCGTATGCTGCAGGAATACCAGCGCCCCCAGGTAGATCCCCAGGTTCTGGACAAGATGCATGCCATTCTGTTGGAAAGAGGAGTATCCCAGGAGCTCATTGATCAGATCGATAACATGTAAGTCACACCGGTAAATCCCGGGGGCGGCCAGTCGCCGCCCCACACAAAAAAGTGCTTGTATCAGCACTTTTTTTGTGCTATAATTCGAGTGTTGCGAAAAAACACGTATGCGGATGGGAGGGATGGTGCCCCATATTTCAGGGTTTCCCGACCGCTGAGACATACGGAAGATTTTAACCAAAAGGAGAAAGACCATGAGCATTATTTCAATGAAGCAGTTGCTGGAGGCAGGTGTTCATTTCGGACACCAGACCAGGAGATGGAACCCCAAGATGGCTCCCTACATCTACACGGAGCGTAATGGCATCTACATCATCGACCTGCAGAAGTCCGTAGGAATGGTGGATACCGCTTACCGTGCAGTGGCAGATATTGTTGCAGACGGGGGCACCATCCTCTTCGTAGGAACCAAGAAGCAGGCGCAGGATTCCATCGCTCTTGAGGCAGAGCGCTGCGGCATGTTCTATGTCAATGAGAGATGGCTGGGGGGTATGCTGACCAACTTTAAGACCATCCAGAGCCGTATCGAGAGACTCAAGGAGATCGAGGCAATGCAGGAGGACGGAACCTTCGAGGTTCTGCCTAAGAAGGAAGTCATCGCCCTGAAGAAGGAGCTGGAGAAGCTGCAGAAGAACCTGGGCGGTATCAAGGAGATGAAGAGACTGCCGGATGCGATCTTCGTAGTAGATCCCAAGAAGGAGAGAATCTGTGTGCAGGAGGCTCATGCCCTGGGCATTCCCCTGATCGGAATCTGTGATACCAACTGTGATCCCGAGGAGCTGGATTATGTCATTCCCGGCAACGATGATGCCATCCGTGCTGTCAAGCTGCTGGTATCCAAGATGGCAGATGCCGTCATCGAGGCAAGACAGGGTGAGACCGCTGAGGATGCCGTATATGAAGAGGCTGAGACAGAGGACGCTGAGTAATCCTGAACAAGCGCAATAGACTTGACCGCAAGAGATACGGAGGTTATAGAAGATGGCTATTACAGCTGGAATGGTAAAGGAATTAAGAGAGATGACCGGAGCAGGTATGATGGACTGCAAGAAAGCCCTGACTGCAACGGAGGGAGATATGGATAAGGCAGTGGAATTCTTAAGAGAGAAGGGATTGGCCACTGCTCAGAAGAAGGCCGGAAGAATCGCAGCAGAAGGTATCGTTATGCTGAAGGTGACCGACGACTGCAAGAAGGCCGTTGCGGTAGAGGTGAATGCAGAGACCGACTTCGTAGCCAAGAATGAAAAGTTCCAGGCTTATGTGGCTCAGGTTTGCGACCAGGCTATGGAGACTCAGGCTGCCGATATCGATGCTTTCCTGGCTGAGCCCTGGAAGTTCGATACCAGCAAGACCGTGAATGAAGCTCTGGCCGGACAGATCGCTATCATCGGCGAGAATATGCATATCCGTCGTTTCGTTCAGGTAGAAGAGGCCGATGGTTTCGTGGCTGCCTATACCCACATGGGGGGCAAGATCGGTGTTCTGGTAGACGTAGAGACCGATGTTGTGAACGATGAGATCAAAGAGATGGGCAAGAACATCGCCATGCAGGCAGCAGCCCTCAAGCCGGTATATACCAGCAGGGATGAAGTGGCTGAGGATTATATTGCCCATGAGAAGGAGATCCTCCTGGCTCAGATCAAGAACGATCCCAAGGAGTCCCAGAAGCCCCAGAAGGTGATCGATGGCATGATCGCAGGCCGTATCAACAAGGAGCTGAAGGAGATCTGCCTCATGGATCAGGTCTATGTAAAGGCAGAGGATGGCAAGCAGTCCGTAAGTCAGTATATCGCTTCCGTAGCTAAGGCCAACAGCGCCAAAATTACCGTCAAGAGCTTCGTTCGCTGGGAGACCGGAGAAGGTCTGGAGAAGAAGAACGAAGACTTTGCTGCTGAGGTAGCAAAACAGATGGGAATGTAATCCTATCTGCCCCATAGATCCTTTTACACAGTCAAACCAGCGGTTTCCCTCAGAGGGAACCGCTGGTTTTTTGATGAAAAAGAGAATGATTTTGTATTGACTTTTATACAAGGTCTTTGTATAATAGGTAAAAACCGAAACGTTTCGGTTTCGAAAGAAGAAACAGGCGACAGGTAACAAATCACCGGATCAAACATGCAGAACGCAGGAGGATGGATTATGTCATTGGTCACATCGAAACAGATGCTGGCAGACGCCCAGAAGGGCGGCTATGCCGTAGGAGCCTTTAATGCCGAGAACATGGAGATGGTCAAGGCCATCATCGCCGCAGCGGAGGAGCTGCGTGCGCCGGTGATGATCCAGACCACCTCCTCCACCATCAAGTACGGAACGGTGGCAACCTATGCCGCCATCGTGGCAGCGGAAGCCAAGAAGGCCACCGTACCGGTATGTCTTCATCTGGACCATGGCAGCAGCTACGAATTGGCTGTCCAGTGCGTGATGGCAGGTTATACCTCCGTTATGATGGATGGTTCCAAGCTGCCCTTTGAGGAAAATATCGCCGTCAGCCGCAAGGTGGCGGAGATGGCAGCCGCTGTAGGCATCCCCTGCGAGGCAGAGCTGGGCAAGGTAGGGGGCAAGGAGGACGAGGTGGAAGCGGAAGCAGATACCAATACGGATCCGGAAGAGGCAAGAGAGTTCGTAGAGCGCACAGGGATCACATCCCTGGCAGTAGCCATCGGAACCGCTCATGGCTTCTACGTGGGAACCCCGGTGCTGGATGTGGAGCGCCTGTCTGAGATCCGCCAGGTGGTGGATGTTCCCCTGGTCCTTCACGGGGCCTCCGGTTTGACGGATGACCAGGTGAGGGAATGTGTGAAGAGGGGTATCTGCAAGGTGAATTTTGCCACAGAATTGAGAAATGCCTACTCCCGCGCCGTGGAAGCTTATCTGCAAGACCATGCCAATACCATCGATCCCAAGGCCTACGGAAAAGCGGCTATGGCTGCGGTGACAGACCTGGTCAAGGCCAGAATGAAGGTATGCGGCTGTGACGGCAAGGCAGCCAAAGGCCCGGCCGATCCTGAGACAGCGGAAGCATAAGCTATGGCTGCCACCATGAAGGACATCGCCCACCGGACCGGCCTGGGTCTGGCCACCATTTCCTCCTATTTCAACGGAGGTAATGTGCGGGAGCAGAACCGGGTCAAGATCGAGGAGGCCATCCGGGAATTGCATTTCCAGGTCAATGAGACGGCTCGGGGTCTGAAGACCAATAAGACCCATACCATCGGCGTTGTCATTCCTGAATTGAACAGCGTTTTTTGCGCTAAAGTCATAGGAAGGATGGAGGATACCCTCCGTCAGCATGGCTATGCCCTGATCATCTGCGACTGCAGGACAGACAAGACCCGGGAACGGGAGGCAGTGGAATTTCTGCTGAAGAAAAGGGTGGATGGTTTGATCAATATGCCGGTGGATGGCAGCGGCCGGCATCTGGAGGCTTTCTGCAAGACCGGGAAGCCGGTGGTCTTGATCGACCGGGAGATTCCGGCTCTGGGCTGCGACAGTATCTGCGCAGAGAACCGGGAGGCAGTCAAGGAAGCCGTGAAGCTGCTGGCGGAGCATGGACACCGCCGGATTGGCCTGGTGGCCGGCACCCAGGATGTACTGACTGCCCAGGAAAGGCTGCAAGGCTTTGAGGAGGGCTGCCGGGAATATGGCATTCCCCTGCAGGCGTCTTGCATCTATTCCGGGGACTGCACCATAGAAAGTGGGGTCAGGGGTCTGAAATACCTGCTGGAGCGCAATCCCCGCCTGACCGCTGTGGTGGTAGGCAATTACAATATGACAGTAGGGGTTTTGATTGGGATGAATGAGCTGGGATTGACCATGCCGGATCAGCTGTCCGTCATTGGCTTTGACAATCTGGAATTTGCCCGAGCCTGCCAGCCTAGATTGACCATCCTTGACCAGCCCACCGGGGACATCGCCGACCATGCGGCTGCCATTCTGCTGCAGCGTCTGGAGGAGCCCTCGGGAAGTCTTCCCCAGAGGATTCGCCTCCGGACGGCTCTGATACAGGGGAAATCGATCAAACAGCTGAGGGACTGATCCCTGCCGGGAAAGGCTTAGGCGGCAGCCCCAGGGCAGCAAAGCCAGGAAGTGAGGACAAGTGTCTATGGGAAATTATTTGTTGGGGATTGATCTGGGAACCAGTGCCTGCAAAACAGCTCTCTTTGACCGGGAGGGGAAGGTTCTGGGAACCGCCTCCGGAGAGTACAGCGTCTACTATCCCCATGGAGGCTGGGCAGAGCAGGATCCGGAGGAATGGTGGGCAGGAGTCTGCACCGCTGTGGGGGAATTGTTAAGACAGACAAAGATAGATCCCCGGGAGATTGCAGGAATCGGCATTGATGGCCAGAGCTGGTCAGCGGTTGCCCTGGACAAGGAGGGCAAGGTCTTGACCAATACCCCCATCTGGATGGATACCAGATGTCAGGAGATCTGTCGGGAACTCAATGAGAAGATAGGGGCAGATGCCATTTTTCAGCTGGCAGGCAATTCCCTGCAGCCCACCTATACCACCCCCAAGGTGGTCTGGTATAAGGAAGCTCTGCCGGAGGTCTATGGCAGGATTGATAAAATCCTCCAGTCCAATGGCTACCTGGTCTACCGCTTGACGGGAGCCCTGACCCAGGATATGAGCCAGGGCTATGGCTGGCACTGTTTTGACATGCGTCAGGGGGTCTGGGATCTGCCTATGTGCCGCAAGCTGGGGATTCCGGAAAGCTTTCTCCCTCCCATCGTGGCCTGTGATGCAGTGGTGGGGCGGGTGACTGCCCAGGCGGCTGCCCAGACCGGGCTGGCGGAGGGAACGCCGGTGGTGGCAGGGGGTCTGGATGCTGCCTGCGGAACCCTGGGAGCCGGGGTCCTTCACAATGGGGAGACCCAGGAACAGGGAGGCCAGGCAGAGGGCATGAGCATCTGCATGGATACCTACAAGGCGGATCCTCGCCTCATCCTCAGCTACCACGTCGTACCCGGCAGGTGGATCCTCCAGGGCGGTACCGTGGGAGGCGGCGGCGTGATGCGGTGGTTTGAGAAGGAATTTGCGGATTATGAACGCAGCCGTCAGAAGGAGACAGGTCAATCCTCCCTGAACCAGCTGAATCTCCTGGCACAAGAGGTAGCTCCAGGCTGTGACGGCCTGGTATTTCTGCCCTATATGGCAGGGGAACGGTCTCCCATCTGGGATCCGGATGCCAGGGGGGTCTTCTATGGGCTGGATTTCTCGAAAACCAAGGGACATATGGTGCGAGCCTGCATGGAGGGAGTGGCATTTTCCCTCAAACACAACCTGGACATCGCAGAAGAGGCAGGGGCCAAGGTGGATGTGCTGCGGGCCATGGGGGGATCGGCCAATTCCCTGCTCTGGACCCAGATTAAGGCGGACATTACCGGCAAATCCATTGTGGTTCCCTCCTCCGACACAGCCACCACCCTGGGGGCTGTCATGCTGGCAGGAGTAGGAACCGGAGTCTATCGCTCTTATGAGGAGGCGGTTGGGCTGACGGTTCACGAGACCCGCCGCCATGAGCCCGACCCAGACAGGACACAGGCTTACCAAAAGAGTTATGCCCTCTACCGGGCCCTGTATCCGGCCTTGCAAAAGCTGCAGTAAGAGGTAAGAGGGAGAGAAAAGTTCCAGGTAGAGCAAAATCATCCGTGTAGGTATGGGCTTGGCTGCCTGGTCAGCCAAACCACCAGGAGGAAGGAAAGTAAGGAGGAAGGGTAAGATGAAGGCAGGAGTAGTCTATGGGAAGAATGACATCAGATACGATGAGATCGACAAGCCCCAGGTAAAGCCGGGGACGGTTCTCATTCAGGTAAAGTATACCGGGATCTGTGGCTCGGATGTTCCCCGGGTCAATGGAGATGCATGTCACTTTTTCCCCAATGTGCTGGGGCATGAATTCTCCGGCGTGGTAGAGGAGATAGGAGAGGGGGTAGAGAGCCTGAAGCCGGGGGACCGGGTAGCCGGCGTGCCTTTGGTTCCCTGCATGCAATGTGAGGATTGCCAGAAGGGAAATTATTCCCTCTGCAAGCATTACAGCTTCATAGGCTCCCGTCAATTCGGCAGCTTTGCGGAATATGTGGTGGTGCCGGAGAAAAATGCCGTGAAATTCAGCCAGGATGTGAGCTTTGAGAAGGGAGCCTTCTTCGAGCCTGCCACCGTGGCCCTTCACGGCCTGGAGAGAACCGGCTACCAGGGTGGACATACCGTGGCCATCTTAGGCGGCGGCACCATTGGCCTGCTTACCATGCAGTGGGCCAAGATCTTTGGCGCCAGCAAGGTGGTTGTCTTCGATATCCTGGAGGAGCGGCTGGACCTGGCCAGACGTCTGGGAGCCCATGAGGGAATCAACACCCTGGAGAAGGACTTCATGGACAAGGCTATGGAAATGACCGGGGGAAGAGGATTCGATTATGTCTATGAAACCGCCGGCAATACCATTACCATGAAAATGGCCTTTGAGCTGGCTGCCAATAAGGCAGGGGTTTGCTTCATTGGCACTCCCACCAAGGACCTGACCTTCTCGGTCAAGGAGTGGGAGAACTTAAACCGCAAGGAATTCCACCTGACTGGTTCCTGGATGTCCTATTCCGCCCCCTTCCCGGGCCATGAGTGGGAGCTGACCGCCCATTATTTTGCCACCGGAGAGCTGAAGTTCGACGAATCCTTTATCTTCCGGAAGATTCCCCTGTCCCAGATTGCCACCGCTTTCGAGATGTATAAGACTCCGGGCATGGTCAAGGGCAAGATCCTCATTGACAGCGAGCAGTGATATCTCAGCAGCAGATAGAGAAGGACGGTAGAGTGTTATGATTTTGACGGTTACCGCAAATGCGGCTATCGATAAGCGATATGTCACCAAAGCCTTTGCAGTAGGTCAGGTGAACCGGGTGGTTTCCTGTGCGGCTACTGCAGGGGGCAAGGGCTTGAATGTGTCCCGGGCTGCCCGCCTGGCCGGGGAGGAGGTAAAGGCCACCGGCTTTCTGGGGGGTCATTCCGGCTCCTTCATTGAGGAGGGAGTCAAGGCTTTGGGCATTGCCAGTGACTTTGTCTGGTGCCAGGGGGAGAGCCGGACCTGCATCAATATCTGGGATGAGACTCACCAGACCCAGACGGAATTCCTGGAGCCCGGGTTTTCCATAGGGGCTTCGGACATGGACCGGCTGGTGGAGCGCTTCAGCCATCTGGTGGGGGACAGCAGCATAGTAACTATTTCCGGCAGCATTCCCCAGGGCGGGGATTCCAGTCTCTATCGCCGCCTCATCGAAAGAGCCGAAAAATGCGGGAAAAGGGTTCTGGTGGATACCAGCGGCAGTCTCCTGGAGGAATGCCTGAATTACCGCCCCTATATGATCAAGCCCAATATGGATGAGATCCGGATGCTGACCGGCCATCCGGTGGATAGCCAGGAGGAATTGGTGGAGGCAGCCAGGCTGATCCATGCCAGGGGAGTGCCGGTAGTGGTCATTTCCCGTGGGGGAGAGGGGTCTGTCATCTCCAGTGAAGAAGGGGTTTTCGAGGCTCGGGTTCCTAAGATTGAGGCGGCCAATACCGTAGGCTGCGGGGATATCATGACCGCCGGCTTTGCCGTGGGCTTTTCCCGCGGCCTGTCTGTACCGGAATGCATCCGATTGGCCAGCGCTATGTCCGCAGCGGGAGCCCTGCGGCTGGAAACAGGATATTTCCGAAAAGAGGATATGGAAGACCTGCTGCCCCGGATTCAGGTGCGGCAGCTTGCAGGATAAGAGGCAAATGTCCATGGCGGCCTGGTCCGCCACAGAAAAGGAAAAGGAGGATGGAATTATGGACTTCATTAATCCCAAGACAGTACCACAGAGAACCCTCTATACAGGGGCCCAGATGCCGGCTATAGGCATGGGAACCTTCGGCTCGGATCATGCTTCTCCGGAGCTGGTATCAGAGGCCGTAGCCGGTGCCATTCGGGTGGGCTATCGCCATTTTGACTGCGCAGCCTGCTACGGGAATGAAGACTTGATCGGCCAGGTATTCGCCCAGGCCTTTGCCCAGGGTCAGGTGAAGCGGGAGGAGCTTTTCCTGGTATCCAAGGTATGGAATGATATGCATGGCAAGGGGGATGTTCTCCTGGCCTGTGCCAGGACCCTGAAGGATCTGCAGCTGGATTATCTGGATATGTATTATGTCCACTGGCCCTTCCCCAACTATCATCCCCCCAAATGTGATGTAGAGGAGCGCAATCCCAATTCCAGACCCTTTCGGGTGGAGGAGTTCATGGAGACCTGGCGCCAGATGGAGCGTCTGGTGGATATGGGGCTGACCCGTCATATCGGCATGTCCAATATGACCATCCCCAAGCTGGAGGCGGTTCTGCCCCTGTGTCGGATCAAACCGGCAGCCATTGAGATGGAGCTGCATCCCTGCTTCCAGCAGCAGGAGCTCTTCGATTATTGTCAGGCTCGGGACATCCAGGTGGTGGGCTTCTGCCCCCTGGGCTCCCCGGATCGCCCGGAGCGGGATCGTACGCCGGAGGATATCGCCGACCTGGAGATGCCCCAGATCCGTCAGATTGCCGAAGCTCATGGGATTCACCCGGTATTGGTCTGCCTGAAATGGGCTGTCCAGAGGGGCCAGACCCCCATTCCCTTCTCTACCAAGGAGAGGAATTATACAGCCAACTTAAGGTGCGTCACAGAGGATCCCCTGACCGAGGAGGAAATGGCCCTCATCAAGACCCTGGAAAGAGACAATCGCCTGGTCAAGGGTCAGGTCTTCCTGTGGCCCGGCGCCAATGACTGGCAGGATCTCTGGGATCTGCAGGGCGTGATTACGCAATAGAATAAGACCGCCGCCTTAAGAGCGTTGACATAGGAAAACAAGCAGAAAACCAGTAAAATCAACGCTTTTAAGGGCAGAGGGCAAACAGGTTAGCTCAAAAATTGAATAACCAAGCGACAAAAGGGATGTTACCGTAAGGCAGCATCCCTTTTCGCAGTGGTGCGCCTGGCGGCGCACGTTTCTAATGGGTGAAAGTCCCGAATCCGCCCGGTAGTGGGAAGGATATAGCCGAAGGCAAGGG